>NZ_JBLVOL010000098.1:18313-30106 GCF_053543755.1 Achromobacter semiaridum
GGGGCGGCTTTTTTTGTGCCGGCCCGTGCCGGTTCCAGGCGGGCGGGATTGCCGGCTGATGCGCGCCCGCCCGCCGCCCGGACTGCCGTAGTTGCTAATTGCCAATCCGACGGATAGCCGGAAAATGGCGCAAGCCCATCTGCTGTGGCCGGGCCCCGCCTTGCACGGCGGGCCCATCGTATAACCGGGAGCGCCTTATGGCTTCGCCTATCGAAGGCAATCAACTCGTGAACGTCGTCGTCCTGCTGGGCGCGGCGGTCGTCGCCGTACCCATCTTCAAGCGCCTGGGGCTGGGTTCCGTGTTGGGCTACCTGGCGGCCGGCCTGGCGATCGGCCCCTTCGGTATCGGCTTCTTTTCCGACCCCAAGTCCATCCTGCACGTGGCCGAACTGGGCGTAGTCATGTTCCTGTTCATCATCGGGTTGGAAATGCAGCCGTCGCGCCTGTGGAAGCTGCGGGGCGAAATCTTCGGCCTGGGCGTGGCGCAAGTGCTGGCCTGCGGTGGGCTGCTGACCGTGGTCGGCTTGCTGGCGGGCCTGTCCGGCGCGGCCGCCTTCATGGCCGCGATGGGGTTCGTGCTGTCGTCCACGGCAATCGTGATGCAGATATTGGGCGAGCGCGACGAAAGCACCAGCGCGCAGGGCCAACGCATCGTTTCCATTTTGCTGCTGGAAGACCTGGCCATCGTCCCCTTGCTGGCCTTGGTGGCCTTGCTGGCGCCCAGCGGCGCCACGGCGGATCATGGCAACCCCTGGGCGCAGACCGCGATAGCCCTGGGTTGCATCCTGGCGCTGCTGGCGGCCGGGCGCTGGCTGCTGAACCCGTTGTTCCGGCTGTTGGCCGCCGCCCATGCCCGCGAAGTCATGACCGCCGCGGCCCTGCTGGTTGTGCTGGGCGCCGCCTTGCTGATGGAATTGGGCGGCTTGTCGATGGCGATGGGCGCGTTCCTTGCCGGGGTCCTGTTGTCCGAATCCACCTTCCGGCATCAATTGGAGGCCGAAGTTGAACCGTTCCGGGGCATATTGCTGGGCCTGTTCTTCCTGGGCGTCGGCATGTCGCTGGATCTATCCGCGGTCGCGCGAGAATGGCCGCTGATCCTGGCGGCCGTTGTGGCCTTCATGCTGGTGAAATCCGTGGGCGTTTACGTGGTAGCCCGTTTGTTGCGGGCCTCGCACGCAGAGGCCGTGACGCGGGCGGCTTTGCTGGCGCAGGGGGGGGAATTCGCGTTCGTGCTGTATGGCGCGGCGGCGGCCGCCGGCATTTTCGATGCGCATACCGGGGCGGTCCTGACCGCGGTCGTCATTATCTCCATGGCGCTGACCCCATTATGTGTATTGTCGTTGCGATGGCTGCTGCCGCCGCCGGCGCCGTCCATGGACGGCGTGGACGTCGCGCGGGACCTGGACGGCTGTGCGCTGATCGTCGGTTTTGGCCGTTTCGGCCAGATCGTTACCCAGGCGATGCTGGCCCGCGACCTGACCGTGTCTATCCTGGATACGGACACCGACGCCATCCGCGCCGCGGCGAAGTGGGGCGTGAAGGTGTATTACGGGGACGGTACTCGCATCGACATGTTGCGCACCGCCGGCGCCGAAAACGCCTGCGCCATCCTGATTTGTATCGACAACCCGCAGGCCGTGAATCACATGGTCAAGCTGATCAAGTCCGAATTCCCCTTGGTGCGCATCGTGGTCAGGGCGTATGACCGCATTCATTCCCTGGCCCTTGCCCGGGAAGGCGTCGACTACCAGGTGCGGGAAACGCTGGAATCGGCCTTGGTGTTTGGAGAGGCGGCATTGCGCGCCATCGGGGTGCCACCCGACGAGGCCGCCGAAGTGGTGCAGGACGTGCGCCGGCGCGATACCGAACGGTTTGACCTGGAAGTGGCGGGCGGCCTGTTCGCCGGCCGGTCGCTGCTGTACGGCAATATGACCGGGCCGGCCGACGGCAGAAACGACAAGCCGGACCGCGAAGCGGCCGAAGCGGCGACGAATCCCCTGGCGTAACGCTGTATATCTCCATCGTTGCACAACTTTTCGGTTCATTTCACGCGCGGCGATGGCAGGCTGCGGTAATTTATCCGCACTGACTCTTCACTTACGAAGAGCATTTGCCAGGGGGCTGCCATGCTGCATTCGGACCGGGGTTTCACCACACCGCACGCTGTAGGGGTTGAGCTTGCCCGACGCCAGGCTTTGGCGTTGCAGTGCGGATTTTCAGCTGACGCGATGCGCCAGCTGCTATCGCCGGGGGGCAGCGCCGCGCCCGCCTGGGCGATCAGCGCACATCGCGAAACGGACCGGGTCCGGGGCGCGGGGGCGTTTCCGTTCCGGATCGGAGTTTCAGCGGTTTCTTGATGGCTTGGGGGCCGGGCGCACGGCGCTCGGTTTGCCCGCCCCGGCCTGATGCGCGCGATCTCTCGTCGCGCGCTTTTCTTTTGCTCTGGTCATTCGCATGCCCTGGACGCGCTTGCCGCCTTGCGCGCCACGCTCGGCGGCGGCATTATCTTGCTGCATATCACAAGGACGTAAGCCACGACACCCGCACGCATCGCCAAGGAGCGCCGGTTTGAAGTCTCGCAGTTTTGTGCATCGCGTCTTGTACGCGTTGGCCGGACTGGTGGCCATCGGCATCTGCATGGCAGCAGTGGCGTTGCTGTGGATCGACCGTCAGGCCACATGGACCGCCGCGCACAAGTCGGCACGCAATATCACCGGCATACTGTCCGCTGATATTGGCCGCACGTTTCAAATCTACGATTTATCCTTGCAAGGCGTTGTAGAGCGGCTGGGCGAGCCGGGCATCAACGACGTCAGCCGCGCCACGTTACAGCGTTTTTTGTTTGACCGGTCGTCCACCGCTGAATACCTAGGCGCCATCGTCGTGCTGGATCAGGACGGGAATATCCGTTATGACTCCACCTCGATTAATCCACCGCCGCTGAATTTTGCCGACCGCGACTACTTTCGCGTGCACCGCGACGCGGAAGATGTGGGTCTGTACGTCAGTCGCCCTTATATCAGCCGCCTGCGGCAGGGCGATGAAAGCATCGCGATCAGCCGGCGCCTGGTCAATCCGGACGGCACCTTTGCCGGAGTCGTTGCCGGTTCATTGCGGATGGCCTATTTCCGCGATCGATTCGCAGAGCTTTCCATCGGGCACAACGACGCCATCACGATATTCCGCAACGACGGCGTGGTGCTGGTGCGCACTCCCTATTCCATGGTGGATGTTGCGGGTAGCGGGCCTGGGCTGCTGGCATTCCAACAGTTTCTCATCCGGCGCGAAAGCACCTTCGTGGGTGATTGGGCGCCTGATGGCGTGAACCGTCTTTACACCTTCGACACGATCGACAACACGCCGCTGGTAATCGACGTGGCGCTATCCGTGGACGATATCCTGGCGCGCTGGAACCGACGCGCGGCATTGATTGTGCCGGTCACACTGGCGCTGTTTTTCTCGGTGATGGCGCAGATTGTGTTGTTCCGCCGTGAAATGCGGTGGCGCCAGGCATTCGAACAGCAGTTGCAAGAGCGCGCGCAGACGGACGGCCTGACAGGCATCGCCAACCGGCGCACCTTTGACGAAACGCTTGACCGCGAGTGGGCATCGGCTCGCCGCAATGGCGGGCCAATCTCACTGCTTTTTCTGGATGCGGATCACTTCAAGCGCTACAACGATCGCTACGGCCATCAAGAGGGTGACGAGCTGTTGAAGCGGCTGGCGCTGACGCTTGAGAGTAAAGCCCGGCGGCCTCGGGACCTGGCGGCGCGCTACGGGGGCGAAGAGTTCGTGCTGCTGTTGCCCGACACCGATAGCGACCACGCGCTGGCCATTGCCGAATCCATAAGGGCGGCGATCGCGGAATTGGGTATTCCGCATCAAGACAATGTGGACGGCATCGTCACGGTCAGCATCGGTGTGGCAACTGCCGGCCCCACCGATGCAAAACCCGCGTCGACGCTGCTGGAGGCCGCCGATGCCGCCGTATATCGTGCAAAAAAAGCCGGACGCAATAGAATCGCCGCGGCTTGATGGCTTCTGACTTATCGGCCCAGCATCAACGCCTGCATGCGGGTGTGTGCCTGTTGCAGGTTCCGGGCCTGGTCATTCAGGTTTTGCAGCAGTTGATTCAGCTCGGCTTGTACCGCCGGGTCGTTCACCTTCGTGATCGGGCCCGAGATCTCGATCTGCGTTTTGTGCGCCTCGACGTAGTCGGCAATCTTCAAGCCGCTGTCAAAGGTGGCATTTAACTGCGGAAGCACGTCGCGGAACGTGTCGGCGGGCAGGCTCACCGTCTTTTCATAGGCCTTGTCGTAAACCGTCTTCAAGTCCGCCGGTTGTTTCAGCTGCGCGTGCGCCGCATCCGCCTTGGTTTGCTGGTCTTTCAATGCAACGCCCATATCGCTCAAGGACTGTTGAGCGGCTTTCATGTCATCGCGGCGCGTCACGATATCGTTCAACGAACGCGGGGCGCTTTTCTGGATGATTCCCGACAAGGGTTTGACGGCTGCGTCCATACCGGCGTTGAAGTCGGTGATCACCGCGTAATGCGAAGCGTAGTCGCCAAACGACTTCTGTTCCTCATCCGTCAGCTTGGGCACGCGCACGCCGGGCTTGTCCACGATGCGAGTCTGCAAGTACTGAATGAACGCGGCACGCTGCTCGGGTTCCTTGTCGCCGCAAGCGGCCAGCACCAGCGGCAGCGCCGCAACCAGCAGCAGGAACGGACGGAATAGGGACTTCATTGAATAACCTCCGAAAGCATGAAAAAGGGCGCTGGGCAGGGTAAACCCTGGCAAAGCGCCCGCGAGCTTATCGGCTGAAGCCTCCCGCCGCCATCCGTTTCAAACTTCATTTCAATCGAATCGTTAAGTCACATAATTTGCGAAGATTGATGTGAAAGTCGGATGGGTTTTTGCTATACGCGCGTGTCTGGCGAAGTCAAACAAGAATGATGTCGTACTTTTCCTGCGTATAGGTGCTCTCGACTTCCAGCGATACCCGTTTGCCCACAAAATCACCAAGCATCGCCAAATGCTGGCTTTCTTCTTCCAAAAATAAATCCACGACGTCCTGCGACGCCAAGATCCGAAATTCCTTGGGATTGAACTGCCGGGCTTCGCGCAGAATTTCACGCAGGATTTCATAGCAAACGGTGCGCGGCGTGCGCACATTGCCGCGGGATTCGCACATGGGGCAGGGCTCGCAAAGCTGATGCGCCAGGGAATCCCGCGTCCGCTTGCGGGTCATTTCCACCAGCCCCAATTGCGTGAAGCCATTAACCGTCATGCGCGTGCGGTCACGCGACAACGCCTTCTTCAGTTCGGCCAGCACCGTGTCGCGATGTTCCTGTTCTTCCATGTCGATGAAGTCAAGAATGACAATGCCGCCCAGGTTGCGCAGCCGCAGTTGGCGCGCGATTGCCTGGGCCGCCTCCAGGTTGGTCTTGAATATGGTGTCGTCGAAGTTGCGGCCGCCGACGAATCCGCCGGTATTCACGTCCACCGTTGTCAGCGCCTCGGTCTGGTCGATGATCAGATATCCGCCCGATTTCAGATCCACCCGGCGAGACAGGGCTCGCGCGATCTCGTCGTCGACGTTGGCGGTGTCGAACAAGGGGCGGTCGCCACTGTAATGCTGAATGCGGTCGACCACCGACGGCGTGTAAACCCGCGCCCATTCCAGCATCGCGGCGCTGGTCGTGCGCGAATCCACCAGAATGGCGCCGATCGTCGGCCCCACCATGTCGCGCAATACGCGTTGCGCCAGCGTCAGGTCTTGATGCAGCAGGGCGGGGGCGGGCTGGGTGCGCGCGGCAGCCTGGACGCTGCTCCACAGCTTGCGCAAATATTCCAGGTCGGCGGTCAGCTCTTCATCGTTGGCGCCTTCCGCCTGTGTCCGGACGATGAAGCCACCTTTCTCGTCCGCCGGCATCAAGGCTTGCAGCCGCTCTCGCAGCTGAATGCGCTCGGACTCGGCATCGATCTTCTGCGAAATCCCGATGTGGGGATCGTGGGGCAGATAAACCAACATCCGTCCCGCCATGCTGATCTGCGTCGACAGGCGTGCGCCCTTGGTGCCGAGAGGGTCCTTGACCACCTGGACCATGATGGTCTGTCCCTCGAAAAGCAGCTTTTCGATGGGCGTGGGCGTCAGCCCCTGGCTACGTTCGCCCCGGTTCTCACGCAGATCGGCAATATGAATAAAGGCGGCGCGCTCCAGGCCAATGTCGATAAACGCGCTTTGCATGCCCGGCAACACACGAACCACTCGCCCCAGGTAGATATTGCCGACATGGCCACGCTGGATGCTGCGTTCGACATGCAGTTCCTGCACTGACCCTTGTTCCACCAGCGCAACGCGGGTTTCAAACGGGGTCACATTGATCAGAATATCTTCGCGCTGGGCGATGGCGGGGGGCATAGCGTGCTCGTCTCCAAATAGGTGCGGCGTACAGCGAATAGTAAACGTACCCTACGCCTAGGCAAGCGCGGTCGCCAACTATCTATATATAGAGGGTGCGTGCACTGCTTGCGCGTTTTCCCATCCATTTTAGATTTACATAACTTTCTTGCGCGTCCGGGCGGGCGGCCGAAAAACTTGTGCTATAGTCTCGCTCCTTCGCAGTTCAGACACTTTGAACCGCGAAGCCAAGCAGTACGACGGGCTTCGGCCTGCCGCCAAGTAGCCAGTGATGGCCGCCAAGCGGGATTGCAAGGATCGGTGCAAATCAGGCAAAAGCCAGTTGCACTTTCTGCAAAAATCGTGCTATAGTCTTGGGCTTGGCTGGTGATGATGAATAAGGGTTTACCCGGTTCGATATCGCAAGTCATCTGAGCAGTAACCGGCCTCTGGTTTTCAGGGTCGTCGCTAGTGAAAGCCGGTGGCGGGGTTGCAAGATAGGATGCAAATTAGGCAAGAGCCGGTTGCATAATCTGCAAAAGTCGTGTTATAGTTTCAGGCTAGGCAGTTGCCGAAAACTTAGGGTTTACCCGGATGGGTGGTTCTGATGTTTCGATAGCTGCTAAAGAGAGCAGACCTGAAGAGGTCGCAGGCAAGAAAGCGGTGGCGCGAAAGCGAACGAAGCTGACTTGACAAGCGATAAAAACTTCTTCATAATCTCGCCTCTCTGCTGCTGAAAACAGCAAGCGACGCAAGGCGAAAGCCGCGCAGCGCTGGCAGGATCAGCAGGTAGCAGTAAGCAGTTTGTAGTACCGAATTTGCAGTACCGCTCTTTAACAATTAAACAACCGATAAGTGTGGGCGCTTGATGCGATGCACTGTGATTCAGGTCCGGGGTTAAACCTAGGCTTGTCTCACAAGCACAATGAAATCAAGTGCTCACTAGAAGTGAAGTACCTTAGACGTCAAGTTTAAGAACATACCTCACTTCCTTTGAGTAGCGACGTATGACCTGGTTCGGATTTATTCGGACCAAGAATACGAAACAAATACAGAGATTAAACTGAAGAGTTTGATCCTGGCTCAGATTGAACGCTAGCGGGATGCCTTACACATGCAAGTCGAACGGCAGCACGGACTTCGGTCTGGTGGCGAGTGGCGAACGGGTGAGTAATGTATCGGAACGTGCCTAGTAGCGGGGGATAACTACGCGAAAGCGTAGCTAATACCGCATACGCCCTACGGGGGAAAGCAGGGGATCGCAAGACCTTGCACTATTAGAGCGGCCGATATCGGATTAGCTAGTTGGTGGGGTAACGGCTCACCAAGGCGACGATCCGTAGCTGGTTTGAGAGGACGACCAGCCACACTGGGACTGAGACACGGCCCAGACTCCTACGGGAGGCAGCAGTGGGGAATTTTGGACAATGGGGGAAACCCTGATCCAGCCATCCCGCGTGTGCGATGAAGGCCTTCGGGTTGTAAAGCACTTTTGGCAGGAAAGAAACGTCATGGGCTAATACCCCGTGAAACTGACGGTACCTGCAGAATAAGCACCGGCTAACTACGTGCCAGCAGCCGCGGTAATACGTAGGGTGCAAGCGTTAATCGGAATTACTGGGCGTAAAGCGTGCGCAGGCGGTTCGGAAAGAAAGATGTGAAATCCCAGAGCTTAACTTTGGAACTGCATTTTTAACTACCGAGCTAGAGTGTGTCAGAGGGAGGTGGAATTCCGCGTGTAGCAGTGAAATGCGTAGATATGCGGAGGAACACCGATGGCGAAGGCAGCCTCCTGGGATAACACTGACGCTCATGCACGAAAGCGTGGGGAGCAAACAGGATTAGATACCCTGGTAGTCCACGCCCTAAACGATGTCAACTAGCTGTTGGGGCCTTCGGGCCGTGGTAGCGCAGCTAACGCGTGAAGTTGACCGCCTGGGGAGTACGGTCGCAAGATTAAAACTCAAAGGAATTGACGGGGACCCGCACAAGCGGTGGATGATGTGGATTAATTCGATGCAACGCGAAAAACCTTACCTACCCTTGACATGTCTGGAATTCCGAAGAGATTTGGAAGTGCTCGCAAGAGAACCGGAACACAGGTGCTGCATGGCTGTCGTCAGCTCGTGTCGTGAGATGTTGGGTTAAGTCCCGCAACGAGCGCAACCCTTGTCATTAGTTGCTACGAAAGGGCACTCTAATGAGACTGCCGGTGACAAACCGGAGGAAGGTGGGGATGACGTCAAGTCCTCATGGCCCTTATGGGTAGGGCTTCACACGTCATACAATGGTCGGGACAGAGGGTCGCCAACCCGCGAGGGGGAGCCAATCCCAGAAACCCGATCGTAGTCCGGATCGCAGTCTGCAACTCGACTGCGTGAAGTCGGAATCGCTAGTAATCGCGGATCAGCATGTCGCGGTGAATACGTTCCCGGGTCTTGTACACACCGCCCGTCACACCATGGGAGTGGGTTTTACCAGAAGTAGTTAGCCTAACCGTAAGGGGGGCGATTACCACGGTAGGATTCATGACTGGGGTGAAGTCGTAACAAGGTAGCCGTATCGGAAGGTGCGGCTGGATCACCTCCTTTCAGAGCTTAAGTGCTCGTGTTAAGCGTCCACTCTTATCGGTTGTTTTTTGTAGCTGGGGCCAATATTGATTGGCCCGGCGTAGAAGTTAACGCATAGCGCTGCTTGCAGCGCTATGCGTTGGGTTTTACTCAACAGCTATATTCGTTCTTTAACAATCTGGAAGAAGCACAACGAAATGTACTTATTAAGTACTCGGCGCAAGCTGGAGAAAATAAGTACGGGTTGTGATTGCATTATTTTGTTCCAAGTTCTCAAGACTGGGGTGAATAACCTCAGACTGCTTTGAAACTTATGAACGGCACAAACGCTAATACTCAGGTCCTATAGCCTACAGCGTTATAGGATCAAGCGACTAAGTGCATATGGTGGATGCCTTGGCGATCACAGGCGATGAAGGACGTAGTAGCCTGCGAAAAGCTACGGGGAGCTGGCAAACAAGCTTTGATCCGTAGATGTCCGAATGGGGAAACCCACCGCAGCAATGCGGTATCCCTAGCTGAATACATAGGCTAGTGGAAGCGAACCGGGTGAACTGAAACATCTCAGTAGCTCGAGGAAAAGAAATCAACCGAGATTCCGAAAGTAGTGGCGAGCGAAATCGGAAGAGCCTTTACGTTTTAGCACGCAAGATAGTCGAACGGAATGGAAAGTCCGGCCGTAGCAGGTGATAGCCCTGTAGATGAAATCTTGTGTGTGGAACTAAGCGTAAGACAAGTAGGGCGGGACACGTGAAATCCTGTTTGAAGATGGGGGGACCATCCTCCAAGGCTAAATACTCGTGATCGACCGATAGTGAACCAGTACCGTGAGGGAAAGGCGAAAAGAACCCCGGAAGGGGAGTGAAATAGATCCTGAAACCGTATGCATACAAACAGTAGGAGCCTCCTTGTGGGGTGACTGCGTACCTTTTGTATAATGGGTCAGCGACTTACATTCAGTGGCAAGGTTAACCGAATAGGGAAGCCGTAGCGAAAGCGAGTCCGAATAGGGCGATTCAGTCGCTGGGTGTAGACCCGAAACCAGATGATCTATCCATGGCCAGGTTGAAGGCACGGTAACACGTGCTGGAGGACCGAACCCACTAATGTTGAAAAATTAGGGGATGAGCTGTGGATAGGGGTGAAAGGCTAAACAAATCTGGAAATAGCTGGTTCTCTCCGAAAACTATTTAGGTAGTGCCTCAAGTATTACTGCGGGGGGTAGAGCACTGTTATAGCTAGGGGGTCATGGCGACTTACCAAACTATGGCAAACTCCGAATACCCGCAAGTACAGCTTGGGAGACAGAGCACCGGGTGCTAACGTCCGGACTCAAGAGGGAAACAACCCAGACCGCCAGCTAAGGTCCCGAATTATCGCTAAGTGGGAAACGAAGTGGGAAGGCATAGACAGTCAGGAGGTTGGCTTAGAAGCAGCCATCCTTTAAAGAAAGCGTAATAGCTCACTGATCGAGTCGTCCTGCGCGGAAGATGTAACGGGGCTAAGCGATAAACCGAAGCTGCGGGTGTGCACTTTTAGTGCACGCGGTAGGAGAGCGTTCTGTAAGCCTGCGAAGGTGGCTTGTAAAGGCTGCTGGAGGTATCAGAAGTGCGAATGCTGACATGAGTAGCGATAAAGGGGGTGAAAAGCCCCCTCGCCGTAAGTCCAAGGTTTCCTGCGCAACGTTCATCGGCGCAGGGTGAGTCGGCCCCTAAGGCGAGGCAGAGATGCGTAGCTGATGGGAAACTGGTTAATATTCCAGTACCGTCGTACAGTGCGATGGGGGGACGGATCGCGGAAGATCATCAGGGTGTTGGATGTCCCTGTTGCTGTATCGAAGATGGCGCTTAGGCAAATCCGGGCGCGTAAATCAAGGGTATGGCACGAGCGAGCATTGCTTGCGAAGTGATTGGAAGTGGTTCCAAGAAAAGCCTCTAAGCTTCAGCTGTACGAGACCGTACCGCAAACCGACACAGGTGGACGGGATGAATATTCCAAGGCGCTTGAGAGAACTCAGGAGAAGGAACTCGGCAAATTGATACCGTAACTTCGGGAGAAGGTATACCCCGGTAGTGTGAAGCGCCTGCGCGCTTAGCATGATGGGGTCGCAGAGAATCGGTGGCTGCGACTGTTTATTAAAAACACAGCACTCTGCAAAGACGAAAGTCGACGTATAGGGTGTGACGCCTGCCCGGTGCCGGAAGGTTAAGTGATGGGGTGCAAGCTCTTGATCGAAGCCCCGGTAAACGGCGGCCGTAACTATAACGGTCCTAAGGTAGCGAAATTCCTTGTCGGGTAAGTTCCGACCTGCACGAATGGCGTAACGATGGCCACACTGTCTCCTCCTGAGACTCAGCGAAGTTGAAGTGTTTGTGATGATGCAATCTACCCGCGGCTAGACGGAAAGACCCCATGAACCTTTACTGTAGCTTTGCATTGATCTGTGAACCGGCCTGTGTAGGATAGGTGGGAGGCTTTGAAGCGTGGTCGCTAGATCACGTGGAGCCATCCTTGAAATACCACCCTGGTTTGTTTGCGGTTCTAACCTTGGTCCGTTATCCGGATCGGGGACAGTGCATGGTGGGCAGTTTGACTGGGGCGGTCTCCTCCCAAAGTGTAACGGAGGAGTTCGAAGGTACGCTAGGTACGGTCGGAAATCGTGCTGATAGTGCAATGGCATAAGCGTGCTTGACTGTGAGACTGACAAGTCGAACAGGTGCGAAAGCAGGACATAGTGATCCGGTGGTTCTGAATGGAAGGGCCATCGCTCAACGGATAAAAGGTACTCTGGGGATAACAGGCTGATACCGCCCAAGAG
>NZ_JBLVOL010000099.1:0-4374 GCF_053543755.1 Achromobacter semiaridum
CGCCCAACAGCGCCAGCGGCAGCGCAAACAAATACAGCCCGATGTCCACGCCGGTCGGCAGCGTGCGCGACTCTTGCCACCAGATGATGACGGCCAGCCACACCACCGCGAACAGCGCCAGAACCAGCAAGCCTTTTTTCAGCAAACGTGCCATGTGCGCCCGGTCAGAGAAATGGTGTTGTTGTTATCGGGGCGCCCGCGCGCGCCTTGCAGAGCGTTGCCTTCATTTCGCCGCGTCTCCCGCGCGCTGCTTGGCGCCGGGCCGACGCAGCTCTACGTGACCGAAGTCCATCATCTTCCAGCGGCCGCCCCAGGTCAGCCCGACGAGCTCGGCGGTCTGGCCGAACAGCTCGTAGCCGCGCATGGCCCATGGGTCTTTTTCCGAAATGACGATCTTGCCGTCGCGATAGAACGCGCTGTCGGCGGCCAGGCCAAATTGGTGATAGCTCTGGAACGCGCCCGCGTTGGTCACGTGCGTGCCCATGCCCGCCAGTTCGTCCTGCCGCTGCGGGCTGCGATAGCCCTCGATCAGCGCCATCTCGTAGCCGTGCTGCTCGCGCATGATGCGATATGCCAGCAGCAGACGCTGGCGGAAATCCGCATCCAGCAGATCCCAATTGCGGCTTGCGCCACCCAGCTTCGGGCGCACCAGTTCCACCTCGCGCGTGGTGAACGCTTCGGGCGGCAAGGGCGCCGGCGGGGCCAACCTTTCGCCTTCCAGCAAGGCCTGAATCCGGCGGTCCGGACCGGTCATTTGAGGGCTGTAAATGAATGTGTGATTGTGTCGCATGAGGAAAGCGAAAAGTGACGGCAGCAACACAATTGCAAGGCCGATTGCCACTTGCCAGCGATGCCGCGAAACCCATCCCGCTGACGTTTTCACCCCGCTGTGCAGGGCCCCGGCAGTGCCGCCCACCGCACCGCCCGCCTGGCTTGCGCCACGCGTTGCGCCGCGTGCCACGCCCTGTGCGCACGCGCGCAAACCCCGCACCGCGCCTTGGCGCAGTGCAGGGAAAAACAGGAGAGCGGAAACGCCCACCGCCAGCAAAAAATACAGGGGCAGTAGCAGTAACAAGATCAGTCCCTCATGCGGAAGGCGTCATCTTTTGTTCTATTCGTGCGGGAGGCAAGCGATCCGGCGTTGCAAACCGCGTCGGACCCTTAGAAATCGTAACAAGAATCGATGTTCCAAATGAGGTGTTCGGGTATTCTCGACGGGCTTGGTTACAGGGGGGCTGCACACGCCTCCTGCTGACACGGGAACCCGCATGGCAGAAGACGAAAAAGAAGCTCGCCCTACGATGACCGCGCCGAGTCTGCTCAGCGGTTCCACAGCCGCGCGAGGCGAGGCCGAGTCCACACGAATACTGGCGGCGCTGGAAGGGCGCGCGCCCGAAGCCGAGGTCAAGCACCTGGCCGCGCGGCGCGACCCGCGCGCCCGTCGCTGGCTTGCGCTGGCGTTGCTGTTGGCGTTGTTGGCCGGTGGCATCACGTGGTTCATTCACGAAGACCCGACCGGCGCAATGCAGGCCCGGACGCCCGGCGCGGCGGGATTGGCGGCTGATGCTTCGCAGCCGAATCGGTCCGCGTCCACAACAGCATCGGGAACGGCGACGGGAAACCCGTCCGCAGCCGCGCCCGCGCCGCAGGCCAACGCGATGCAAGACGCGTCGGACAAGCCGCCCGCGGTAGCCGCCATCATCGATGAATCCCCGCCCGCGCGGGATGCGGATGTGGGCCGTGGCGAACCCGAGCCATCGCGCGAACCCAACAACCCTTTGTCCGTGCTGGCGTTGACGCCGCCGGCCACCGCGGCCCCTGCCGCCACCGCACCCGGGCCCACGCGCCAGGCGGCGGAACAACGCGCGCGCGAAGCCGTGGTCCCGCATAACAATGCCCCGCGCGCCGTCAAACCCGCCGCCGCGCCGCGCAAGGCCGCACAGCCGTCCGACACTGACGCGGCGCTGTTGTCCGCACTGATGAATTACGGCCTGCCGCCCGCGTCTCCGCCCGGCACGCGCGTCTATAAATCCGATGGCATTTTCATGCGCGAGATGCCGGGCTCGCCGTTGTCCGAACGCTTGAAGGAATGCCGCAAGCTCAGTTTCTTTGAAGGCGAACAATGCCGCCTGCGCGTGTGCGCCGGCCAATGGGGCACGGCCGCTGAATGCCCGACGCCGCAAGCCAACGTCGAACCCTGAATGCGCAACGCCCCACTCCGGCTTTTATCGCTCCTGTCCCCCCGCGAGGTTTTTGCTCCATGGCTGTGAACGCAAGCAACGGCGGTGCCAGCGCCCCATCCCGGCTGTATCGCCTGGATGGCGAGGGCGCGATCGCGTCCCTGCAAGTGGAAGGCTGGGTGGCGCGTGAAGGCCTGTCGGATTTGAGCGAAGCGCGCATCGTCGCGCTGGCCGACGACGCTTCGCTGGATCTTAACGACATGGTGTCGCGGCCCGCCACGCTGTGGGCCACGCGCGCCGATGGCAGCGAGATTGGCCGCAGCGGCGTCGTGCGTGCCGCCGAGATGCTGGGTGGCAACGCGGGCAAGGCGCGCTATCGCATCACGCTGGCGCCCTGGCTATGGCTGGCCACGCAGCGGCGCGCCAGCCGCATCTATGAAAACCAGCCCGTGCTGGAAATCGTGCGGCATGTGCTGGACAGCTACGAGGGCTACACCTACAAGCTTGCCGACGACGTCGAGCGCCACCTTGCCGACCTGCCCACGCGGCCTTACACCACGCAATATCGCGAGACCGACTACGCCTTTCTGTCGCGCCTGCTGACGGAATCCGGCTTGGGCTGGACCACCGTCGAGGACGCGGCCGCGCCCTCGCGCCATGCCGTCTTGATCTTTGCTGACAGCCGCACGTTGCCGGAAGACGAAGAGTCCTTGAGCGGCGGCGTGCGCTTTCAACGCGCGCATGCCACCGAGACGCGCGACGGTGTGCAGGCCCTGGCGCGCAGGCAGCGGCGCGCGGTGGAACGCGTCACCGTTCTTGGCTGGCACGACAGCGGCAAGCACGCCATCACGGGCCAGGCGCTGGCCGGGCCGGCCAGCGGGTCCGACGACGAAGCCGCCGGGCTGGAATGGTTCGAGCCCCTGGGCCATGGCGGCCTGTTGAACCAGGCGCACGCGCAGTTTCAGGCCACGCTATTGATGCAGGCCGCGCAGGCGCGCGCCGAAACCTTCGTCGGGCGTGGCAACGTGCGCACATTCCGGTCGGGCACTCGCTTCACGCTGCAAGACATGTCACCGTTGGGACCCAAGGGCGAGGCCGGCTTCGAACCCGTGTTCGCGTTGGACCGCATCGAACACGTCGGCGTCAACAACCTGCCGGGTCAGGCCGACGCCAACTTGTCCGGCCAGATGGGCGCGCTGGACGACTTCCTGTGCTTTGACGACGAAGACGCCGCGCTGAATAACGACGCAGACGATCAGCGTGCCTATCACTACGATCCGGCCGAGGACGACTCTGCCTACCCCACTGACGACGCATTGATCGGCGTCGGCCGGCCCGACGCCGCCGTGTTGGCGCGGGCGCATGAAGTGGGCTACGCCAACCGCTTTTGCGCTGTGCGCTGCGACCGCCCCTGGCGCGCCTTGCCGGCCGCCGCGCGCGGTGCCCGATTGGCCGGCGCGCCGTCGGCCGTGGGCGTGCACACGGCGATTGTCACCAACGCCGAAGGGGCCACCGAGGCCAGCGGCGAAGACGAAATCCACCGCAACGCGCGGGGCGACGTGCGCGTGCGCTTTCATTGGCAGGCCGACGGCCAGGGTCTGGCGAAAAGCCGTTGGGCACGCGTGGCGCAGCGCCAGGCGGGCGCGGGCATGGGCATGAGCTTCGTGCCGCGTATCGGGCAGGAAGTGCTGGTGCGCTTTCTGGACGAAGACATCGACCAGCCCCTGGTCGTCGGTGCGCTTTACAACGGGCGCGGCGAAGGCGGCATACCGGCTACGCCAGGCGGCAAGTCCGGCGAGCCCATGAACACCGAGGTGTACGCGGCG
Organism: Achromobacter semiaridum; assembly: GCF_053543755.1. Lineage (NCBI taxonomy): Bacteria > Pseudomonadati > Pseudomonadota > Betaproteobacteria > Burkholderiales > Alcaligenaceae > Achromobacter > Achromobacter semiaridum. The sequence goes on from NZ_JBLVOL010000099.1 coordinate 4,007, forward strand.
GCCATCGACGGCAAGCCCAGCGCGCAGGCCAACCTGGCCAGCGGCAATGCTCCCGCCTGGCACGGCGCGGCGGCGGGCGACGAACAGCATCGCAATGCGGCCGCGTTAAGCGGCTTCAAGAGCAAGGAATTTGGCGGCGACGGCTACAACCAGATCGTCTTCGACGACAGCGACGGCCAGCTGCGCATGCAGATCAAGTCCACCCAGTCGGCCAGCGAACTGAACCTGGGCCATCTGATCCACCAGGCAGGCAACTATCGCGGCAATGTGCGCGGCGTGGGCGCGGAACTGCGCACCGATGCGTTCGGCGCGCTGCGGGGCGGCGCGGGCGTGTTGCTGACCACCTACACGGCCGGCGGCGGCGAACC
>NZ_JBLVOL010000100.1:0-3228 GCF_053543755.1 Achromobacter semiaridum
TGCTGATAGATGCGCCAGTCCGAACACAGCGCGGCACGCGCCAAAGACGGTTCCAGCACCAGCCGATACCGCGTGCGCCGAAAGCCCGTGTCGCCTTGAACGAATTCAGTGACGACGCCGTGTACGTGGCGCACCGGCAGCGCCCCGCGCCATATCGTGAACAGGGCCGGCTGATCCAGCAGCGCGCCGAAATCCACCGCAGGATCAAAGCTGGACAATTCCACGCATAGCCGATACGTCTCGGACAGCGCCTCGTCCAGCGTGAATTCAATGACGTCAAACGCCGCGCCGCTGGCGGGCGTAAAACTAAAACGAAAATCGTTCGCGTGCGATGACACAGGCGCCTCCGGACGAGTCAGGTTGACTGATCATCTTGCGCAGGCGGCGACTCGGCCGTCTATAGAACTTCTCTGATATTTCCCGCCTGGCGATTCCCCTTAGGGCCCGCCTGAACCCTTGCGACAACGGTTCGCATATCCATAGACGCATTTCTACGTTGTCGGCGGCGCGCGGGGCACGTAGCCTGAGCCGTTCCCTTATCCGACACCGCGGGTCACCTCATGAGCAATTCCTACCAAGCGGCCAGCCCGGCCACCGGCAAGCACACCGAGCGCGCGCAGGCCGTGCGCGAATTCATCGCCGACGTGCGCAAGCGCGTTCCAGACGCGGCGCGCGCCTCGCCCCAGCAGTTGGCCGAGGCCGCCGCGCTGTTGCAGGCTTTGGGCAGCCGGCGCGACTTGTTTTCGGCCGAGGAATTTCCGTTGGTGCCGGGCCGTCCCGGCACGCTTTACCGCCTGGCGGAAGACGTGGACGGCGGCTATGCGCTGTACCTGTCGCTGGGCGAGGCGGGCAAGGCCCAGCCGCCGCACGACCACACCACCTGGGCCATCATTGCCGGCGTGCGCGGCAACGAGCGCAACGAGGTCTATACCCGCGCGCCCACCGCCGACCCTTTGCGTGACACGCTGACCCACGTGCGCCGCGTGGACGTGGGGCCGGGCAGCTCCATCGTGCTGGGGCCGAACGATGTACACACCATTGAACTGATCGGCGACGAGGCGGGCGCCCACCTGCATTTCTACGGCCTGGCGCTGGACCGGCTGCACGGCCGGGTGGTCTTTGAAAGCACGACGGGCGGCACGTACCGCACGTTCTCGCCGCCGGCCGCCATCTTCCACGCGCGCGTGTCGCCCGACGCCTTGCAAGAGGCGTTGCGCGGCGACGCCGAGATCGCGGTGCTGGACGTACGCGAGGCGGGCCGCTATGCCCGTCGCCATCTGCTGTATGCCGTGCCCGCGCCGCTTTGGCGGCTTGAAGTGTTGGCCGACCGGCTGGTGCCGCGGCGAGACACCCGCGTCGTGCTGGTGGACGAAGACGAATCCCAGGCTCACCTGGCCGCCGCGAAGCTGACCCGCCTGGGCTGGTCGGACGTGTCCGTCCTGGCCGGCGGCACCGACGGCTGGGCGCGTGCCGGACGGGAGGTGTTTACGGGGACCAACGTGCCCAGCAAGGCGTTCGGCGAAGTCATCGAACATGAAAAGCAGACGCCCTGGATTGATGTGGACGAGCTGCACGAACGCATCTCGCGCGGTGACGATATCGTCGTGGTCGATAGCCGCACACCCGAGGAATTCCATCACTTCACGCTGCCGTTCTCGCACAGCCTGCCGGGGGCTGAACTGGTCTATCGTATTCGCGAGCTGGCGCCGGACCCGAACACTTTCGTGGTCGTCAATTGCGCCGGGCGCACCCGCAGTATCGTGGGCGCGCAGACGCTGATCGACGCGGGCATTCCGAACCGGGTGGCCTCGTTGCGTAATGGCACGATGCAGTGGTTGCTGTCTGGGCGCGAACTGGCCTATGGGCGCCACGCGGCCTTGCCCGAGCCGGGCGATGCCGCGCGGGAGGCGGCGCGGCAGCAGGCGCGTGACGTCGCGCAGCGCGCCGGCATCGGCTATGTGGATGCGGCAACCTTGCACGCCTTTGAGGCCGAGCAGGACACGCGCACGCTGTACAAATTCGATGTGCGCACGCGTGAGGAATACGAGACGGGGCATCTGGAGGGCTGGCGCTGGGCGCCGGGCGGCCAACTGGTGCAGGCCACCGACGACTATCTGGCGACCCGCCGCGCGCGCGTGGTGCTGGCGGATTGGGATGGTGTGCGGGCGTTGACGACGGGCGCATGGTTGGCGCAGCTGGGCGCCGTGGAGGTCTATCTGTATCAGCCGCCGGCGTGGGCCGCGCTGCAAAGCGGTCCCGAGCCGCGCCGCGTGTTGCGCCATCGGCCCGAGGCGGCCAGCGTGCGGCCGCAGGGGCTGCGGGCGGCGCTGGATGCGGACGAGGTGATCGTGTTTGACGTGGAATCGCGCGTGGCCTACGAGCGCGGCCATGTGCCGGGCGCGCGCTTTGCGGCGCCGGACAGGCTGTCGCAATTCCTGTCGCCTGACGATCATCGCACCGTGGTGCTGACGTCGTCCGATGGCGTGTTGGCCAGCGTGGTGGCCGCCGAATTGGCCTGGCGCGGCAAGCATGCCGTGCAGTATCTACTGGGCGGAACCCGGGCCTGGAAGGCGCAGGGCCTGGCTCTGGACACCGGCGCTGCCGGGGTGCTGACCGCTGACGACGATCAAAGCATCAGCCCGTATCTTTTTGAAGACCTGTCGGCGCGCGACGAAGGATTTCGGGAGTACCTGGATTGGGAGCTGGGGTTGGTGGCGCAACTGGAGCGCGACGGCAGCGAACACATCCGCTTGATTCCTGCTGCGCGATAAGGAGGGGGGCGAGCGAGGCAGCGCTACGCCCGCTATCTTTACGGGCCGCGGGCGCTACGCCAGCTCCAGCCGATTGCCGCCCATCGCCTTGGCGCGGTACAGCGCGCGATCGGCCGCCGCCAGGCTGTCGGGCAGCGGCGGCACGTCGCGTTCGTAATACGCCAGACCGATGCTGACCGTGGCGCTTATTGCGCTGCTGTCGCCCGGTGCGGACGTGGATTCGGCGAAGCGCCGCGCCACGGCTTCGCCTAGCGCTTGCGCGCGGCGCGCGTCGTCTGCCAGCAGCAAGGCGGCAAATTCCTCGCCACCGATACGGGCCAGCAGCACTCCCGCGCCGGCCACGCCCTGGGCGATATCGGCAAACGTCTTCAGCACCTGATCGCCGGCCTGATGGCCGTGCCGGTCGTTGATGGACTTGAAGTGGTCCAGGTCAAAGGCCAGCACCGCCGCCGGCTGC
>NZ_JBLVOL010000100.1:3284-8205 GCF_053543755.1 Achromobacter semiaridum
CCCCCCGCGCGCCTTCCTCGAAAAACCAGCGGCGGTTGCCCAGGCGGGTCAGGTAGTCCGTTTGCGATTCAAGCAGCAGTTGGCCATGCGCTTCTTCGCGCACCAGCTTGAGCAACGCCATGGGCAGCAACACGGAATACAGCACGCCTTCGTACATCGTGATGCTGCTGGCCGCACTCTGCACGGACGCGCCATGGTGGGCAACGAGCCACGGCAGGATCAGCGCCCGAAAGGCATAGAACAACGCGTGGATGCCGGTGATGGCGACGACAAAGCGCCGTGGCGTCAGCGCCTTCATGGGTGCGCACCGCCACATTTCCCAGGCGGTCAACCCGGCCACGATGGCAATGGGGGCCGCGCTGACGTAGGCCCACACGACGCCTTGCCAACGCGTGCCGGCAATGGCCCAGATCAACGCCATGACGATCAGTAACGCCAGCGATCCGCCCCGATAGCGCCGGCCGTTGAATGCGGCCACGCCTTGCAGCACCAGCAGATAGCCGCCAAGGATGACCAGGTTGCTTAAGGCCGGGCCCAGCCAGGCGGGCAGATAGCCGCGTAGCAGGACCCCGGTGCAGCCGGCGGCGATGGTGGCAAAGCCCGTGGCCAGCAAGCGCAGTTGCTTGCCGCGCTTGACGTTGCTGCGGTGTTCCCAATAGGTCATGCCGGCGCTGGCAAGCAGCGTTCCGATGACCAGGAAATAAAGGGTGTAGAGATCGACGTGCATCACGGCGGGTATCAGCGTAGTGCCGACACGTGTTGCCGACTGCGGGATTTTACGGGGAAAAAAGCAGCGCCGACGGTTACATCGCCGCCTGTTGCGCGGCCGCCAACAGGTCATCGGCATGCACCATCAGCTCGCGCACCAGGTACAGCTGCGGGTACTGATTCAACACGCCCGCCCACTGGGGCGATGTCAGCAAGGACTGCCAGACAGCGTCCAGCCCGCGTGTGTCGGCGGGCCGGCCCCGGGCAAGCTCGCTGGCGTACGCCACGCTTGCGGGCGCGGATAGCAGCTGCATGCGGCAGGCGGCGTTTAGCAGGCGCGGCGCGGGGTCCGCCGGCGCGTCGCTGCAATAGAGCACGGCGCCGGACAGGTCCGTTTCGCCGGTGGGCAGGGCGGCCAGGGACGCGCCGCGTATCGGTACGGCGCCTTGGTGGCTGTGGAACGGGTAGGTCATGCCTGATTCAGCCTGTGCCAGGCGCGCAAGGCCGCGCAAGAGCCGGGCGAAGTCGGTGCTGGCGGCGTCCACGGACGCCTTGGCCTCGACCAGCAGGCAGACGTCCCAGGCGGCGGGCTGGGCGGCGGGCGCGACGGGCGCGTTCGGCACGCTGGGCGCATCCACACGGCGCAGCAGCGCAGCGTCCCATTCGCTTTTGGCGCGGTCGGCATCGCCGGGCAGTGCGGGCGGCACGCGCATTGACGTCACCACGCGATAGGCGGCGTTGCCCTCCGGCGCCGCGTTGAGTCGGTCCGCCAGGGCTTGCAGCGCCTGCGAGGCGCGCGCTTCGACTGCCGCGCCGCGCTGCTGCGCCGCCACGCCTTGTGCCACGGCCCCGGGGCTGCCCGAGCGGGGGCCGTTGCGGTTCCATAACGCCTGATAGCGCCGTACCCAAGGATCCAGGGCCAGCTCGTCCAGGCGTTGCAAGCGTTCCAATGCGGCGCCGTCGCGCAAGCGGGACAGGCTGCGCGCCAGCGCGGGGTCGTTGGCGGGGTCGTGGTCTGGGGCGTTGGCCGAGGCGTTGTCAGGGGCGTTGTCGGGGGCGTCAACTGCGGCGTTGTCATGGGCATTGGCCGGGCCGTCGGCAAGGTCTTTGCCTGGGCCGCTAGCGGCACCCCCCAGCGATTCCAGTTGCGGCACCGCAGCCGCCAGCGCGGGCCAGGACGCGGCCGAGGCTGCCGCCTGAAGCCGGGCCAACACGGTGCGCAGCGGGCCGGGGGGCATGCGTTCCAGTTTGGCGGGGTGGGCGGTGGCGTTGACGGCGGCGACTACGTCGCGTCGGTCAGCCTCGGCCCCAGCGGATAAGGACGCGTATTCGCGGACCTGTGGCGCCTGGTGGCGCAGCACCATCGCCTGGATGGCGGGGTCGCCCTGGTCAGGGCGCATGGCTTCGTGGATCAGTTGCGCCAGCGCGTCGATAAAGCACTGCTTGACCGAGGCCGGCGGGGTGGTGGCGCGGGCCAAGGCCTGGCGGGCCTGGTCAATGGCCACGGCCAGGCGGGTCGCGCAAGGGCGCTGGGACGACACGGATGGGTCCGTGTCGCCGGCCAGGGTGGCCGGCACCCGATAACGTCGGGCGACGATGCGTAGCGTTTTGTCCAGCAAGGCGGGGCGCGGCGGCAAGGGCATGGGAGGCTAGGGCGATCAGGGCGTTTTTCTGATGGGGCGCCCGTAAGCCTAGCCTGTTGACGCCGTGCGCGCCAATCGCAAACCCGGAAACCCGCGATCCCACGAACCCGCGCCCCCACGAACCCGAAACCCTAAATCCGAGATCCGAAATCCGAGATCCGAAATCCGAGATCCGAAATCCGAGATCCAAGATCCGAAACCCAAAATCCGAAACCCAAAATCCGAAACGCGGGCGGGTCGCCTGGACCGCGCCCGCCGTCGATCACTTGAACAGCGCGGCGTTCTCTTCCAGCACGGTGTCGGCGCATTGCGCATCCAGGTTGCCGCCGGGTGCGCCGGCCACGCCGATGGCGCCGATCACGTTGCTGCCTGCCTTGACCGGCACGCCGCCGCCCAACAGCAGAAAGCCCGGGATGTCGGTCAGATTGGCGGCGCCGGGGTTCTTTTGCGCGTTTTCCATCATCGTCAGCGTGGGCGTCTTGGCCGACACCGCCGTGAAGGCCTTGGCGCGGCTGGCCTCGATCGTGTGCGGGCCGGCGTTGTCGGCGCGGGCAAAGGCCTTGAGCAGCCCGGCGCGGTCCACGACCGAAGCGCTAACGTTGTAGCCCTTGGCCTGGCAGGCGGCGACCGTGGCGGTGGCCAGTTTTTGCGCGTCGGCCATCGACAGGTTGCTTTCGGTCAGCACGGCGGCGTGGGCGGCGCCGGCAAAGGCCAGGGTGGACAACAGGGTGGCAAGCGTGACACGGTTCATGGTCTGCATCCTTTGATTTCAGAGGGTTCGGTAGGAGCAGTCAGTGTGGCCAAAACCGGCGTTGCGCGGTATACGCCCGACTACGCGCGCGCCTCCGTAGCGTTACGGAGGCGCGGCGCGCGCTAGTCGAGCAGGGTGGCGTATTGGCGGATCAGCTGCGCCAGCGAGTCGGCTTCGAGCTTGGCGAAGACGTTGGCGCGATACGTTTCGACGGTGCGCGGCGACAAGTCGAATTCGCGCGCGATTTCCTTGTTGCTCATGCCACGCACGATGCGTTCCAGCACCTCGTGTTCGCGGCCGGACAGGCGCGCCAGCCGGTCGGCGGCGGCCTGCGTCACGGCCAGCCTTTCGCGGCTGGCCACGTGCGTGCGCACGGCAGCCTGCACCGCGTCCAGAAACACGTCGTCGTCCACCGGCTTTTGCAGGAACTCCATGGCGCCGCCCTTGAAGGCACGGCGGCACAGGTCCACATTCGCGTGGCCGGTCAACATGACGACGGGCAGGTCGGATTGGTCGGCCAGGCGGTTCAGCACGTCCAGGCCGCTGATGCCGGGCATGCGGATGTCCAGCACGACGCAACCGATTGCGCTGGCCGGCAGCTCCGACAAAAACGCCTGCGGGTCGGCATAGCCGCTGCTGGCCAGGCCCACGCTGCGCAGCAGCAGCGCCAGCGCGTCGCGCACCGCGTCGTCGTCGTCCACCAGGTACACCCGGGGCGACTGTTCGGGCGTGCGGTTGGGGCCAGGGTTCATGCGGGGCTCTTGTTGCAAGGCAGGCTGACGGTAAAACACGCGCCCGAGGGTTTGAGGTTGTGCGCGGCAACGCTGCCGTCCATCGAGCCGGCCAACGTTTCGCACAAGGCCAGGCCCAGGCCCATGCCTTGCGCGCGCGTGGTGTAGAACGGCGTGAACAGGCGCGGCAGCGCGTCGGCGGCAATGCCCGGGCCGTTGTCGCTGATGCTGAAGCGGTAGACGTCGCCGGGGGCGCGGCTGTCCACCCGGCCTTCCAGCTGGATCACGCGGGCGCCGTCGGTTCCGGCCAGCGCGTCGGCGGCGTTTTGCACCAGGTTGTGCAGGATCTGTTCCAACGCCACGCGGTCACCCAGCGGCCGCGCGCCGGGGCTGGCGTTGTGCCAGACAAGGCGGATGCCCTGCCGGGCGAGCTCGCTTTCCCGTAGAAAGCGCAGCGCGGCCACCAGCGCGTCCGGGTCCAGCGCTTCGCGCCGCGCGGGCGAACGGGGTTGGACCAGCGCGCGCATGCGGCTGATGATGTCGGCCGCGCGCTTGGCCTGCTCGGCGGTGGCCAAGAGCGCGTGGCGCACGGCGGGGCGCTCGTCCTCGTCGTCCAGCAGACGCTGGGCGGCGCGCGTCTGCGCCAGGATGGCGGTCAGCGGCTGGTTCAATTCATGCGCGATGCCGGCGGCCATTTCGCCCAGCGCGCCCAGACGCGCCATGGCGGCCAGCCGCGCCTGTTCCTGTTGGCGACGGGCCTCGGCGCGGGAACGCTGCCACGCGGCGGCGCCGGCCACCAGCAGTGCGCTGGCAAGCGCCCACGCGGTCCATGCCGTCCACGGCCAATATGCCGGCGTCAGGATGCGGCTGCTGCGCATCTGAAACGGTTGGCTGGCCGCGCCCAGGGGCTTTTGCAGCGTCATGGGCAGGCCGCGCGCGTCCTCGGGCTGTTTGTCCAGCAGCGCAAGCGGGCGCTGATCCACCAGCAGGCTCAGGTTGCTGAGATTGGGCGGGAAGTCGGCGGGGGGCACCAGTTGGCGGGCGTCGATCAACAGGCTCCAACTGGACGGCGCGATCAGCCAGTAGCG
>NZ_JBLVOL010000101.1:0-3139 GCF_053543755.1 Achromobacter semiaridum
TGGGCCGGGCGCGAACGGCCGGTGCCGGCGTTGCCGCCACGGCCGGCGTTACCGCCGTTGCCACCACGACCGCCATTGCGATTGCCCCCGCGCGGGCTGCGCGCGTCTTCATCGCGTTCCTGGCGTTCGAAGGCGGCGGCGCTGGTGGGCGACGGGGTCCAGCCTTCAACGGGCTTGCGCTCGATCGTCTTCTTGATCAGCCGTTCGATGTCCTTCAGCAGCTTGATTTCGCTGTTGTCGACCAGCGAGACGGCAGCGCCTGTGGCGCCGGCGCGGCCCGTACGGCCGATACGGTGCACGTAGTCTTCGGGCACGTTCGGCAGTTCAAAGTTCACCACTTGCGGCAGTTGGTCGATGTCCAGGCCGCGGGCGGCGATGTCGGTCGCCACCAGCACCGTCACGGTGCTGTCCTTGAAGCCGGCCAGCGCGCGGGTGCGGGCCGATTGGCTCTTGTTGCCGTGAATGGCGGCGGCGGTCAGGCCGTCCTTGACCAGCTTTTCAGCCAGGCGGTTCGCGCCGTGCTTGGTGCGCGTGAACACCAGCACCTGGTGCCAGCCGCTTTCACGGATGATGTGGCTGATCAGGTCGCGCTTGTGATGCTGTTCCACCATGTGCACCGTCTGGGTGACCAGTTCGGTGGCGGTGTTGCGCGGGGTGACGGACACTTCGCCCGGGTTGTTCAGGACGCCGCGCGCCAGCGTGCGGATTTCATCCGAGAACGTGGCCGAGAACAGCAGGTTCTGGCGTTGCTTGGGCAGCAGGGCAAGGATCTTGCGGATGTCGCGGATGAAGCCCATGTCCAGCATGCGGTCGGCTTCGTCCAGCACCAGGATTTCAACGCCCGACAGGTCTACCGTCTTCTGGCCGCAGTGGTCCAGCAGGCGGCCCGGCGTTGCCACCAGAATGTCCAGCGGCTTGCGCAGCGCGGAAATCTGGGGGTTGATGTTGACGCCACCGAACATCACCATGGACGTCAGCGAGGTGTACTTGCCGTACGTCTGCACCGATTCGGCCACCTGCGCGGTCAGTTCGCGCGTCGGGGTCAGGATCAGGCAACGGGGGCGGCCGGGCTTGCGCGCTTCGGGCTTTTGCTGCATCAGCAGATGCAGGATGGGCAACGTGAAGCCGGCGGTCTTGCCGGTACCCGTCTGCGCGGCGGCGAGCAGGTCGCCGCCTTTCAAAACTTGGGGAATCGCCTGGGCTTGAATAGGCGTGGGTGCGGTGTAGCCGGTATCGGCAATGGCGCGCAACAGGGAATCAGCCAGCCCGAGGTCGGCGAAAGGGGAAGAGGTAGTCAAAACAACTCCAGCGGCAGCCCGTCGCTCAAGTTGAGAGACTCCAATCCAGGCGGACGAATAAGGAGAAAAGGGAAGCGCCCTGATGGGCGAAGCTTGGCAGCGAAGGGCCATAGCGGACGTGTGCAGATTGGCAAAGCACACTCGGCGATTGTAGCTGATGTGGCGGTGCAGCAGCGGACAGGATTCCACTGTGCCGTATCGCTAAGTAACAACTTGCAGCGCTTATGAACCAAATACGTGTTTTCCCTAGGGCGCTCTCCCTATAATCGCTGCGCATCTATCCATTTGAAGAATAAAGGGTCGCTATGAAGAAATCGGCAATCGTGGGCCTCGTGGTCGTTCTGGGCGCGGCGTGGACCGGCACCGCCTGGTACACGGGCCAAAAGGCCGAGGCTTTCGTCAACCAGTCCATTGGCGAGGCCAATGTTGAACTGAAGAAGTTCAGCGATCAGTGGGGCATCGCCTCCGCTGTGGAGCTGGTGTCGTTCGAGCGCGGTGTGTTTTCGTCCACCGCCCGCTACCGCGTGAAGTTCACCACGCCGGCCGAACAAGGCAAGCCCGCGCAAGATCGCGACGTGCTGTTTGTGGAACACCTGTCGCACGGCCCCCTGCCGCTGTCGAACCTGAAGTCCGGCTCGTTCGCGCCGGCCATGGTTGCCAGCGACTTTGTCATTGAAGAGACGCCGACCGTCAAGGAATGGTTCGCCGCCACCAAGGGCGCAACGCCGCTGTCGGGTCACTACAGCGTCAGCTACGCCAAGAACATCACCGGCAAGTTCAACCTGGCCCCCGCCGACGTCACCAAGGGCGACACCAGCCTGTCGTTCTCGGGCATGACGGGCAACGTCGACTACACGACGTCGAACAAGCACGGCGTCTTCGACCTGAAGACCGACAAGCTGGTGCTGGCCGGCCAGAGCGAAAACAGCGACATCGTCAGCATGGCCCTGCAAGGCATTTCGCTGACCAGCGACATGACGCCGGCGTCCAACGACATGTACGTGGGCAGCCAGAAGCTGACGCTCAAGGACTGGACCATCACGTCCAAGGAAAAGCCGCCGGTTCAGTTCAAGGACACGTCGATCGCCGTCGACATGACCGAGAACGGCCCCGCCATGGGCGCCAAGATGGCCCTGGACTTCGGCATGATCAACGTGCAAGCCAAGGACGTTGCCGGCCTGAAGCTGGCGCTGGACGTGCAGAAGCTGGACTCCAAGGCGTTCAAGGCGCTGAACGACGTCTACGAAGCCGCCTCGCGTCGCATGATGCAAAGCAACGGCCAGGAACAACTGCCGCAGTTCACCGCTGAAGAGCAGCAGGTCATCAAGACCAACGTGGCGCAGATTCTGGCGGGCAACCCCACGCTGGCCGTGTCGCCGCTTGAAGTGCGCACCGCCAACGGCACGTCCACGTTCAACCTGAACCTGGACTTTGCCAAGCCGGCCTCGATGGACGGCGAAGTGGCCGACACGCTGACCGAAGCCGTGAAAAAGCTGGATGCCAAGCTGGTGCTGTCCAAGGGCAACCTGAGCGACCTGATGGCCGTTGAACCGCAAATGCGTGGCGTGCCGGCCGAACAAGCCGTGCAAACCGCCAAGGGCCAGGCCGAAATGGTCGGCACCATGGCTGCCGCGATGGGCGTTGCCAAGGTCGAAAACAACAACATCGTCACCTACGTGAACTACGCCGACGGCCAAGTCGACTTCAACGGCAAGAAGATGCCGGTTGAACAGTTCCTGATGATGGTGATGAGCGGCGCGATGGGTGGCGCGCGCTAAGGCGCACACCACGAGCACACGACCCCGGTCGTTGCCAAAGTAAAAAGCCGCCCCCCCCTTGGG
>NZ_JBLVOL010000101.1:3169-8170 GCF_053543755.1 Achromobacter semiaridum
GGGCGGGGCGGCTTTTTGTTGTCGTATCCGTGCCGGGATCAGAACGGCAACGCACCCGCCGCCAGTTCGCCGTTGCGCAGCACCGCCACGTGAAAGCGCTTGTCAGCCGCTTTCAGGATGTCTTCGGTCGGGTCGCCTTGCACCAGCAGCAGGTCGGCCACCTTGCCCTGGGCGATGACGCCGTGCTGGGTCAAGCCCATCAGGTCGTGGCCGCGCGACGTGCCGGCGATCAGCGCGTCGACTGGCGTCATGCCGAACTCCACCATGTACGCCAGCTCCATGGCGTTTTCGCCGTGCAGGTTGAACGGCGTGCCCGCGTCCGTGCCCATCGCAATGCGGCCGCCGGCCTTGTAGTACATCTGGAACGATTCCCGATGGCGTTGTTCCACCGCGCGCGCCTTCTCCACCGCGTACGCCGGAATGCCGTTGTCCGCGTTGGCGATGATGTTGCGCACGGCGGCGATGGTGGGCACCAGATAGGTTTCGGCTTCCAGCATTTCGCGCAGGCAATCGTCGTCCATGAAGATGCCGTGTTCGATGGAATCGATGCCCGCGCGCACGGCGTTCAGAATGCCCTGGGTGCCTTGCGCATGGCTGGCCGTGCTTTTGCGAAAGCGCTTGGCTTCGTGCACGCCCGCCTTCAGTTCATCGAAGCTGTAGTGCGCGTCCATCGGGCTGACCCCGGGCGTCATCACCCCGCCCGTTGCCATGATCTTCACCAGGTCACAGCCCGCGTGCACTTGTTCGCGCACGGCCTTGACCACGTCATCAACCCCATCGGCAACGCGGCCGATGCGGTTGCCGTGCCCGCCCGTCATGCAGATGATGCGGCCGGACGCCTTGATGGTGGGGCCGGGAAACACGCCGCGCGCAATCGCGTCGCGCACGCCGAATTCCAGGTAGTCCTTGCCGCCGCAATCCCGCAAGGCGGTCACGCCGCCCCGCAGGCTGGCTTGCGCGTTTTCCAGCGCGGTCAGCGTGATCTGCGCGGGCCCCTGCTTGCTGAGCAAGGCGTTGGGGTCGGCGCCGCCGGTGTAGACCAGGTGCACATGGCAGTCGGCCAGGCTGGGCATCAGCGTCATGCCGGTGGTGTTGATCTGCAACCCCGCATAGCCTTCGAACGCGCCGGCCGGCGCCACGCGCGCCACCTGCTTGTCTTCGACCAGCACGCCGTGGTCGCGCAATACCTTGCCCTCGCCATCGAATACCAGGCCGCCGATGAAAAGAGTCTGTCGTGTCGCCGTCATGTCTTGCTCCGGTTGCGCTTCGCCGTCAGCCTTCGACCACATCCAGCCCCTCGCGGGACATGGTTTGCAGGCGCGGCATCAGGCCAAGCAGGTGCTGGCTGTAGGGGTGTTGCGGCTGCTGGAAGAGCGTTTCCGTTTCCGCCACTTCCAGCAATTCGCCAAAGCGCATGACGCCGACGCGATCGCACATCTGGCGAATCACCGGCAGGTCGTGGCTGATGAACAGCATGGTCAGGCCCAATTCTTCTTGCAGGTCTTTCAGCAGATTCAGGATCTGCGCTTGAATCGATACGTCCAGCGCGGACGTGGGCTCATCGCAGATCAAAAAGCGCGGGCGCGTGGCCAGCGCGCGGGCGATGCAGATGCGCTGGCGTTGACCGCCCGAAAATTCGTGCGGAAAGCGTTCGGCGGCGCGGTCGCCCAGGCCCACGACGTCCAGCAGATCCGCCACGATGCGGCGCGCTTCGGCCTCGGATGCCGCCAGCTTATGAAAGCGGATCGGTTCGGCAATGATGTCCAGCACGCGCATGCGCGGATTCAGCGACGAAAACGGGTCCTGGAAAATCATCTGGATCTGGCGGCGGAACGGGTTGAGTTGTTTCTCGCCCTTCAGCGCCGTCAGGTCGGTGCCGCCGAACGTAACCGAGCCTTCCGACGGCGTGTACAAGCCCGAGATCAGCCTTGCGACCGTGGACTTGCCGGAGCCGGATTCGCCCACCAGTCCGAACACCTCGCCTTCGCCGATGGAAAAGTTCACGCGCTTGACGGCGTCCAGCGTGCGTTGGTTGCGCTTGAGCAGCGCACTCTTGAGCACGAAGCGCATGGACAGGTCACGCACCTGCACCAAGGGGCCATCCGTCTGCGCGCCGAAGTCGCGCCGCTGCCCCAGCCAATGCGTGGCCAGGTCCAGCGGTTGCGACGGCGTCTTCACGTCTTCGATATACGTGACCAGCGGAAAACGCTTGAGCTTGATGTCCGGGCGCGGCACGGCCGATATCAGGCTGCGCGTGTAGGGATGATCGGGGTCGCCCAGGATCTTGGTGGTGGGGCCTTGTTCGACCAGCTTGCCGTGATACAGCACCGCCACACGATCGGTCACGTCGGCAATCACGCCCATGTCGTGCGTGATGATGATCATGCCGACCTGCTCTTCGCGGCACAGCTTCTTCAACAGCTCAAGAATCTGCGCCTGAATGGACACGTCCAGCGCGGTGGTGGGCTCGTCGGCGATGATGACTTCGGGTTCGCAGCACAAGGCCAGCGCAATCACCACGCGCTGGCGCATGCCGCCCGAGAACTGATGCGGATATTGCTTGACGCGCAGTTCCGGCTGGTCGATGCCAACCTGCACTAGCAATTGCACCGCCCGCTTCCTGGCTTCCGCATGCGTCAGGTTCAGGTGCACCTGCATGGTTTCCACCAGCTGGCTTTCCACCGTTTGCAGCGGGTCCAGCGACGTCAGCGGGTCTTGGAAAATCATGCCGATGCGGCGGCCACGCACCTTGCGCTTTTGCGCGGGCGTCAGCGTGTCGATGCGTTCGCCGTTCAGCAGCACCGAGCCGCCGGCCAAGCGACCGGGCGCTTCCAGCAGGCCGATCACCGCGTTGCCGATGGTGGACTTGCCCGCGCCGGACTCGCCGACCACGCCCAGGATTTCGCCCTTTTCCAGCGATAGCGATACGCCGTCCACCGCGACCAGCGTGCCACGGCGGCTGGGGAATTCGATGCGGATGTCTTCAATGTTCAACAGGGCCATGACGTCCTCAGCGCAGCTTGGGGTTGAGCGCGTCGCGCAGCCAGTCGCCCAGCAGATTGACTGATAGCACCAGCGCAACCAGCGCAATGCCCGGAAAAATAGAAATCCACCACATGCCCGAAAACAGGTAGCTGTTGCCGATACGAATCAACGTGCCCAGCGACGGCGCCGTCGGCGGCACGCCCACGCCCAGGAACGACAGCGTGGCTTCCGTGATGATGGCAATCGCCAAATGGATGGTGGCAATGACCAGCACGGGGCCCATGACGTTGGGCAGGATGTGGCGGCGCAGGATGGTGATCGGGCCGATGCCGATCAGCCGTGCCGCCTGCACATATTCCTTGTTGCGTTCGACCAGCGTGGAGCCGCGCACGGTGCGCGCGTACTGCACCCAGCCCGAAATCCCGATGGCGAAGATCAGCACGTAAAGCGCCAGTTGATCGTGCATGTCGCGCGGCAAGACGCCACGCGCCACGCCGTCGATCAGCAGCGCCACCAGGATGGCCGGAAACGACAACTGCACGTCCGCGATGCGCATGATGAAGCTGTCGATGCGGCCGCCGGCGTAGCCGCTGATAAGGCCCAGCGTCACGCCCAGCACCATCGAAAACAGTACCG
Organism: Achromobacter semiaridum; assembly: GCF_053543755.1. Lineage (NCBI taxonomy): Bacteria > Pseudomonadati > Pseudomonadota > Betaproteobacteria > Burkholderiales > Alcaligenaceae > Achromobacter > Achromobacter semiaridum. The sequence goes on from NZ_JBLVOL010000101.1 coordinate 6,791, forward strand.
ATGCAAACCCCACCAGCAGCGACACGCGCGAGCCGTACAACACGGCGGAAAGAATGTCGCGGCCCTGGTCGTCGGTGCCCAGCACGAAGTCCGGGCTGCCGCCCTCTTCCCAGGCGGGCGGCGTGTTGGCGTCCATGATGGACAGCGACGCCAGGTCGAAGGGGTTGTGCGGCGCGATGATGGGCGCGAACAGCGCGCCCAGCAGGATGGCCAGCGTCACGATGGCGGCGATGATGGCGCCGGGCGACCGCTTGAAGCTGTGCCAGATATCGCTGTCGGCCGCGCGGGCAAACAGGGGAGCGATGCGAGCAATCATGTTGATTCCTTTACTTGCTCTGCACGCGCAGACGCGGGTCCACGGCGAAATACAGCAGGTCGACGACCAGGTTGATGACCACGAACATGAAGGCAATCAGCACCAGATAGGCCGCCATCACCGGGATGTCCACCATGCTGATGGCCTGGATGAACAACAGCCCCATGCCTGGCCACTGGAACACGGTTTCGGTGATGATGGCGAACGCGATGATCGAACCCAATTGCAGGCCGGTAATCGTGATGACCGGTACCATCGTGTTCTTCAAGGCGTGGCGAAAGTTGATCAGCCGTTCAGGCAGGCCGCGCGCCCGCGCGAACTTGATGAAATCAGCGCGCAGCACTTCCAACATTTCTGCGCGCACCAGCCGCATGATCAGCGTCATCTGAAACAGCGCCAGCGTGATGGCCGGCATGATCAACGCCAGCCATCCGGACTTGGTCAGAAAGCCGGTGGTCCACCACCCCAGGCTGACCACGTCGCCGCGTCCGAAGCTGGGCAGCCATCGCAGCTGCACGCCAAACACAAGAATAAGCAGGATGCCGATCAGGAAGGTGGGCAACGAGATGCCGGCCAGCGACAACGCCATGAAGGCCTTGGACAGCACGCCGTGGCGGCGCAACGCCGTGTAGATGCCCATCGGAATGCCCAGCGCCAGCGCCATCACGGCGGACACGAAGGACAGTTCCAGCGTGGCGGGCATGCGCTCTTCGAGCAGCTCGCTGACGGGGCGGCGCTGCCGGTACGAAATGCCGAAGTCGCCGTGCGCGGCGTTGCCGACAAAACGGGCGAACTGCACGACAAAGGGGTCGTCCAGGCCCAGCTGTTCGCGCAACTGCGCGCGTTGTTCAGGGGTGGTGTCCTGGCCGACCATGCTGGCGATCGGGTCGCCCACATAGCGAAACATGGAGAACGCGATCAGCGCCACCGTCAACATCACCAGCACCGACTGGATAAGCCGTTGCGCAATAAAGGAAAGCATTATCGGGTGCCCTCGTTTGCAGATAACGCCGGGCCGCGTTTCCGTTGACAGCCGGAACCGGGGCTGGGCCGGGCGCGGGGGC
>NZ_JBLVOL010000101.1:8190-10781 GCF_053543755.1 Achromobacter semiaridum
AACCGGGGGCGGGGCCGGGCGCGCCCGGACGGCTTGCGCCATCCGGGGCTCAACTAGTCAGATAGGTGTGGGTCAGGCGGTTACGGCAACACCACGTCACGCAGGTCAAGCACGTCGTCGGCGCGTTGGATCACCTTGATGTTGTCCTTCACGCCCCACGACATCGGCTGCTGGTGCAAGGGCAGATAGCCATAGTCGCTACGCACGATCTCGAAGGCTTCCTTGATCATGGCGTTGCGCTTTGTCTGATCGGTTTCGACGCCGATCTTGTTGGTCAGATCGTCCACCTTTTTATTGCAGTAGCCGCCCAGGTTGAACTGCCCGGCCGCCGTCTTCGCATCGCGGCACGCCGCCAGATTCAGCAGCGCGTTGTGTGCGTCGGTGGAACTGGGCGTCCAACCCAGCATGTACATGCTGGTCTGGTTGCCCGCTTGCAGCAGGATCTTGCCGAAGTACTTGGACTTGGTCTGCGCCAGCAGATTGATCTTGATGCCCACGCGCGCCAGCATGCCGGCCACGGCCTGGCAGACCTTTTCGTCGTTGACGTAGCGGTCGTTGGGGCAATCCATGGTGACGGTGAAGCCCTTTGGATAGCCCGCTTCGGCCAACAGCTTCTTGGCGCGTTCGGGGTCGGGCTTGTACGGCGCGCCATACGAATCCGCGTAGCCGTTGATGGCGGTGGCGACCAACGAGCCCAGCGGCTTGGCCGCCCCGCGCATGATCTTGTCGTTGATGGCCTTGGTGTCCACGGCCAGCACGACGGCTTCGCGCACCTTGGCGTCCTTGAACGGGTTCTTGCCCTTGACGTCCGAGAACAGCAGTTCGTCGCGGTCCTGGTCCATGCCGATGAAGATGGCGCGCGCTTCGGGCGCCGTCAGCGGCTTGACGCCCTTGGCGTCTTCCAGGCGCTTCCAGTCTTGCACGGGCACGGGCTGCACCAAGTCCATTTCGCCCGAGATCAGCGCGGCCACGCGCGTGGCTTCCTGGGTGATCGGCTGGAAGATGACTTCATCGACGTTGGTCTTGATGTCTTTGTTCCAGTAACCGTCATAACGCTTGAGCACCGTCTTCACATCGGGCTGGCGCGACACCAGCATGAACGGACCGGTGCCGTTGGCGTTCAGGTTGGCGTAGTTGCCCTGGTTGTCGCCCTTGACGTTGGTGGCTTCGGTGGTCTTGTTCTTTTCCGCCCAGGTCTTGCTCATGATGTACAGAAACACCCATTCGCGCGGCAGGATGGGGTTGGGCGTGGGGGTGGTGACTTCGACGGTGTAGTCGTCGACTTTCTTGATGTCGGATGCCTTGGCGCCGTAGCCCTTCATGTCCGAACCGGGCGTCAGGCTGCGCTTCCAGGAAAAGATCACGTCGTCGGCGGTGAACGGCGAGCCGTCATGAAACTTCACCCCTTTGCGCAGCTTGAAGACCCATTTGGTGGGCTCGGGGTTTTCCCAGCTTTCGGCCAGCAGCGGTGTCAGTTTCAGGTTGCCGTCATAGCCGGCCAGCGTTTCGTAGATGTTGCCCTGGAAGCCCAGCGTGAACGTCTCGTTCAGCGCCATCGGGTCCATCGAGGTGGCGTCGCCCTGGTACGCCCAGTGAAAGGTCTTGGCGGCCGCGCCGGCGCTGAACGCCATTGACGCGGCAATGGCGGTCGCCAGCGCAGCTTGCTTCAAGTGAGGAAAAGTACGCATAGCCCTCATGCTCCGTGTGGTGCGCGGATTGCGCGACAGAAGTGACAGGGCCCCAGCCCCAACGGGTTCCGGGGCATGGCGTTGCTGCTTACGACGAAAGGCGGTGCGGGGTGGCGCGGCACGCGGGGCGTACCGCGCGCTGGCCGTGAAAGGCGATGCCGGGAATCACTGCAGAGGACTTCGACTTCACGATAGATCCAACCCCTTGTGATTGTCATGGCGGGGGCAGGCCCGCGCCGATGCAGATCGAATCTTATAGACGCATTCGTTTAAGCGTCAATCGGTTTGGATTGGGGTTAGTCCGCGCTTGCCGTCCGCCTGGAATGGTGCACTTTCGCGGTGCAAAAGGGTGCGCCGCGCGCTGCGCAATGACGGGCTATTCGATGGCCGGGCCGGACGATGCGGCAGATGCGGCAAGCGTGCGCGCCAGCTCATGGACCGTGCGTTTGCGTCGGTCGCTGTCTTCGTAATGCTTGCCCAGCGCGGACCATTCCGGACGGCTGCGCGCTTCCTTCAAGGCTTCCGGCAAAGGGCCCTTGCGCCAGGCCTCATCATCCGGAAGGGCTAGTTTCAATGGCTCGCGCGCGGCGTGTCCGCGACGTTCCAGCGCGTCGATCAATTGGCGCTGGCGCAGCGCCAGCAAGCGCAGCACGGCATCGTCGACGCTGATCTCGCGCCAGCCGCGCAGCTTGCCGGCCACGCGCTTGCCCAGCTTTTCAACGCCCTGCCACAAGCCGCCCGCCGCCGCGCCGATCAGCATGCCGGTGCCCAGGCTCAGGCCCGCGCTAAGCAAGTCGACCGCCGCGCCGGCCATGGCACCGGCGGCAGCGCCCATGCCCACCTGTACGCCCATGTCCTTGAGCGCCTGGGGGTGGAACAGGTCCATGCCCCAGCGTTCGCCTT
>NZ_JBLVOL010000101.1:10838-35492 GCF_053543755.1 Achromobacter semiaridum
ACGGGCACGGCGTCGTCGGTGAAGTCAGCGGCGCGAAAGTTGTAGAGCGCCAGCAGCGCGTTCACGCAGGTCTGTTCGCGTTGGCGCACGTGGTCGCGCAACTGGCTGGACGCAGCGGCCAACGCGGTGTCGTCGCTGGGGCTTGCCAGGCGCAGCGCCGCCACGTCTATCAGCAGATCGGCCAGTAGCTCGTAGGCGCCGGCATGGCGTTCGCGGCGTTGCGCGGACAGGCTGTCGGACAAGCGCGCCAGCGCACCGGCATGGCGGTCCAGTAGCACGCCTAGCTTGGCGTACAGCTGCTGCTCACCGTCCAGCGGCGGGGCCACTGTGTCGAATTCCACAACCGCATGCAGGCCCAGCCGCGCCATGGCGCCGCGCCATTCATCCGCGCGGTGGGCGGGCGCATTCACGAAATTAAGCACCGGCAGCAAGGGCCGCCCGCAGGCCGCAAGAATGGAGAGCTCGTCCCGATGCTTGCCCAGCACGGGGTCGCGCGCGTCGATCACGTACAAGGCCGCGTCGCACTCCAGCATCTTCGTCAGCACGCGCGCTTCCTGCTCGAAGCGGCCGTGCGCCTCGGGTGTATCCAGAAAGCGCCGGATGCGCGCCGGACCGTCCAGCCGTTCATCGGGCCGGTCCAGGCGTTCCAGGTATTCCAGCAGCGCGATGCTGTCTTCCATGCCGGGGGTGTCGAACCATTCCAGCACGGCGCGGCCATCCAGGCGCAAACGCGCGCCTTCGACGTGGCGCGTCGTGCCGGGGCTGTCGGCCACTTCGCCAAAGGTGGTGTCGCGCGTCAGGGTGCGCAGCAGCGAGGTCTTGCCGGTGTTGGTGTGGCCGACCAGCGCGATCTTGATAATGTCGTCAGCCATGGTCGGCCTGTAGCCACGTCAGCGGCGCGTTGGGCGTTTGCAAGATGGCGTCGGCGGGCAGGCCAAGCGCCAGCAGGCGTTCACGCCACAGTGCGGCGCGGGTGTTGTTGTTGACGTTATTGCGGCTGGCGTCGCTGCCGCCTTCGGAATTGTTATTGCCATCACCGCCCTCTTGATCACCGCTTGCGCGCGGAGCGATGAGCCAGACGGCCGTATGGCCCGCGTGGGCGGATAGTTCGGCGATCAACGACAGGGTGCCGCGATCCGGCGTTTGCCGCGCGTCGCAGGCGATCAGCAAACGCGATGCGGCCGCTTGGGCCAGCGCGTCCAGCACGCGATTGCGCTCTTCGCGCGTATCCAGGTTGCCCGCCATCTGCACGGCAGCGGGCAGGTTGGCGGGCGGCCAGGCCACGTCGCCCGGCAGTTCCAACCCCAACAGCACGGGCTGCCCCGCCAGGCCGGACAGCGGCGCGGACTGCATTCGCGGTTGGTGCAGCGCATCCACCGGGCGGTCGATGCCGGTGGACTGGGCGGCGGGTTCCAGGCGGTCGCGCAAGGGAGAAAAGCCTGCCAGCAAGGGGTCGATGCGCAAGCGACCCAGCGCCCGCAGCGTGGCGGCCACGCAAAGCGCGGCAGCCAGCAGCCGAGGCAGGATGCCGTAGACCACGACGACGCCGATCAGCCACAACGACCATTGCACCTGCGCGTCGGCGGACAGCGTCTGGCTGCCGTCGCTGGCGCGGATGACCGCCGCGTCCGGCATCGCAAAGCCCAGGTGCGCCGGCAACCAGCCGATGGCTTGCGTCAGCCAGACGAAGGTGTCGGGCGCCAGCAGCGTGGTGGCCCAGACAAAGCGGTAACTGGCGGTGGACAGCACCACCAGCAAGGCGGCCAGCGCGGCGCATAGCGCGGTCAACCACAGCAGATGGCTGACCGCGCCGAACAGCCAGCGCAACGCGCCCGCGCGCGCCAGCAGATTCAGAAAGGCCTGCGGCACCAGCGCGCTGTCGGGGCCGCGCGCCAGCTTGCGGGTGGCCCACAGCCATAGCCGTCCCAGGCCGGTGGCGGCGGTGGGCTTGAGCAGAAAGCTGGCCAGCCACAGCAGGAAGGTCAGCGCATGCAAGCCCAGCAATGCGCCCAGTGCCCACAGCACATTGACCGGGCGCGTGCCGTCACCCAGCGCGCCCAGCGCCACGGCGATGCCCGACATCAGGGCCAGCACGAACAACGCCGCCAGAATCGCCTGCGCGCTGCAGCGCCAGCCATCCACCAGCGGGCCAAGATTCTCGCGCTGTGCAAGCAGGTCGGCGCGGGCCAGGATGCGCGCAGGCAGATCGGTGTCCAACTGCCGTACGCGGCGCACGGCATCGGCGTCGTCCAGCGGACCCCAATGGGTTTCGCGCAGGCGGATGAGTTCGGCCAGCCAGTGCGCGCGCAACGGGCGGTGGCCGGCAGAGCCGGTCGGCAGGTCAAAAGCGCGAGAGGTCGAAGGCGGCATCGCGTTGGTAGGCGGCGCGGACGGACCGCGGTGTAAGGCCGCAAAGGGCGATGCGACATTGTAGACCTGCACCCTTGGCACACCTGGCGCATTCGGCGCACTCCATCGGCCCGTAAGGTCCGGCGACGCCGGTTCAGTGCTGGCGCCGGGCCTGCCGGTATTGGCCGGGCGTGACGCCGACGGCCTCGCGAAACACGCGTGACAGGTGGCTGGCATTGCCAAAGCCGCTGGCCTGGGCAACGCCGGCCAGGTCGCCCTTGCCGGTTGCCAGCAACCCGCGCGCATGCGCCAGCCGCCGCGCCCGCACCCATGCATGCGGCGGTTCGCCGAACGAGGTGTGGAACATGCGGGCGAAATGGTAGGTGGACAAGGCGGCCACGCCCGCCAGCTCGTCCAGCGTCAAGGGCGCATGCAGGTGCGCGTCGATGTAATCCATGATGCGCCGGCGCACGGCCGGGGCCAGCCCGCCGCGCGAAGGCTGCACCGTCTTGCGCGCCACGCCTTGTTGCAGCAGATGGTGCAACACCGTTTCGGCCGCGCTGCTGGCGGCCAGGCGGTCGGCGGGCTGCGCCCAGTCGGTGCCCAGCAGTTGCCGGCAAACGTCGATCAGCGATTCGTCCTGGATGTAGGTGCGGTCGCGCAATTCCAGCGTGCGCGGCTCGCAATCCAGGCGCATGACGGCTTCGCGTGCCAGGCGTTCGGGCGCAATGTACAGGTGCAGGAAATGCACGGTGTCGTTCATGCACCAGCGCGAATAGTGTTCGGCCGGCAGCACGCAGAACTTGCCGGCGCCGCCGTGCAGCGTGTCGCGGCCTACACGGAACGATTTGTCGCCGCCATGCAGGTATAGCGACAGCGTGTGGTGGCCGGGGGTGTCGTAGCCCAGCGTTTCGCGCGCGCTGCGGGCCCATTGCGAAATGGCGATGCCTTCGCCCAGGGCGGCGGCGCGTTCCAGCGTGGCGGTGGAACGCGACAAGGTGCGAAAGACGGAGAAGTCGGCCGGGGCCGAAGCGACGATTCCCATAGAAGCGAAATGCTACTGCGATCCCGCGCGCGCCGCGCGCGAGGCGGCATAAAAACCGCAAGATCCGGCAATCTCGCCATCCGCCGCCGGCGCACACTGGCGGCCAGACAAGCGGCCATCGCCGCGCGTACCGCGTCCCTTTTTCCTTGCCGATTGCACCGTGAATCTCTTCCTGTATTTCCTGACCGTCGTTATCTGGGGCACGACCTGGATCGCCATCAAGCTGCAATTGGGCGTGGTGGCCATTCCGGTATCGATCTTCTACCGCTTCGCGCTGGCGGCCCTGGTGCTGTTTGCGATGCTGCTGCTGAGCCGCAAGCTACAGAAACTGGATCGGCGTGGGCATTGGCTGTGCGTGGGCCAGGGGCTGTGCCTGTTTTGCTTGAATTTCCTGTGCTTCTACACGGCTACGCAGTGGATTCCCAGTGGTCTGGTGTCGGTGGTGTTTTCGGCGGCTACGCTGTGGAACGCGTTGAACGCCCGCCTGTGGTTCGGCACCCGTGTCGCGCCGCGCGTGATGCTGGCCGGCGCCATCGGCTTTTCGGGTCTGGTGCTGCTGTTCTGGCCCGAGCTTGCCGGTCAGGAGGCCAGCCACGAAACGCTGTTGGGATTGGGTTTTGCGCTGTTGGGCACGTTCTGCTTTTCCACGGGCAACATGCTGTCGTCGCTGCAACAACGCGCTGGCGTGCGGCCGTTGACCGGCAACGCCTACAGCATGTTCTACGGGGCGACGATCCTGCTGGCGGGTTGCTTGTTGGCAGGCCTGCCGTTTCAGTTCGACACGTCCGAGCAGTACGTCGGCGCCCTGCTTTACCTGGCGATTCCGGGGTCGGTGATCGGCTTTACGGCGTACCTGACCCTGGTGGGGCGCATGGGGCCCGCGCGCGCCGCGTACTGCACGGTGCTGTTTCCGGTGGTGGCGCTGGGCGTGTCCACGGTGGCCGAGGGCTACCAGTGGACGCCGCCGGCGCTGCTGGGGCTGGCGCTGGTGATGGTGGGCAACCTGCTTGTATTCACCAAGTGGACGCCGTTCATGCGGCGCGTGGCGGGATGAAGGCTGAGGGGTAATCGTTGGGGGTCCAGGTCCAGGTCCAGGTCCAGGTCCAGGTCCAGGCCCTGGCCCAGGCGCTACGGCGCCGCGCGCGCCACGTCGCGCAGGGCGTCCAGCAAGCGATCGATCTCGTTGTCGCTGGTCAACGGGCTGACCGACACCCGCGCAATGTGAGCCAGGCCACGCGCCTGCATGTCCAGCGGCGTGTACGGCACGCCATTGCTGCCGATCGTCACGCCTGCTGAAGCCAGCGCGCGCTGAACGTCGGCGGCGTTTCGCCCTTGCAGGTTGAACGAGATCAGGCTGGATTTTTCACGCCCCTGGTCCAGCACCGTCAGCCCCGGGATGGCGGCAAGTTCGGTGCGCAGGCGCTGGGCGGTGGCGTCCAGCGTGGCGCGGATCGAACCCAGGCCCAGCGCCAGTGCTTCTTGCAACGCATTGGCCAGGCCGCAACGCAGCGCCAAGGAGTTCTCGGCCGATTCCAGGCGGCCGGCGTCGGCGCGCAACACGGGGCGGCCGTCGGCATCCAGCGGCGCGGAATAGGTGTCGACGAAGGCGGGCGTCAACTGGTCCAGGAAGCGGCGCCGCACATACAACAGGCCCGTGCCTCGGGGGCCGCGCAACGCCTTGCGCCCCACGCCGCTCAAGACGTCACAACCTACCTCGGCGACATCGATGGGCAATTGCCCGACTGCCTGCGCGGCGTCCACGAAGTAAGGAATTCCGTGCCGGCGCGCCACGCGGCCGATGGCGGCGGCCGGGTTGATCAGGCCACCATTGGCGGGCATCCAGGTCAGCGCGATCAGGCGCACGCGGTCGTCCACCCTGTCAGCCAGCGCGTCGGGGTCCACGCAACCGCTGTCATCCGACGCTATGGTTTCGAGCACGGCGCCCGCGCGTTCGGCGTGCAGCCGCATGGCGGCCAGGTTGCCCCCCCATTCATGACGACCAACCAGGATGCGGTCGCCGGGTCGCCATGGGCCAAGCGCCGCGAAGGCCGCGCCCCAACCGGCGGAATTGCCGGTGGTCAAAGCAATTTCATCGGGCTGCGCGTTCAATAGCTGCGCGGCAAGCGTGCGCGCGTTTTCGGTCAACGCGCGCGAGGCCACCCCTGCTTCCATGGGGCCAAGCGTGGCCTCGCGTTGCAGGTGCTCGTGGATGGCGTGCAACGTGCCGCAGGACGGCAGCGACGAGCCGGCGTGATTGAAATGGACGCTGGTTTGGACGCCCGGCGTCTGGGCGCGCAGGGACTGGATGGTGGCGGCGGTCAGGGGGGCGGACATGGTCGATTCCGTTGGGCGCGGAACTCAGGCGGGGGTCAGGGCGACGACGGCTTCGATTTCCACCGACACGCCTTGCGGCAGGGACGCCACGCCCACCGCGCTGCGCGCATGGCGGCCGGCGTCGCCGAACACCTCGACCATCAGGTCGGAGGCGCCGTTTGCGATGGCGCTTTGGCGGTTGAAATCCGGCGTGCTGGCCACGAAGACACCCAGGCGCACGATGCGCGCCACGCGGTCCAGGCGGTCGCCCGTGGCGGCGGCGATCTGCGCCAGCAGCCCCAGGGCGGACAAGCGGGCCGCTTCGACGCCGTCGGCATCCGACACTTGGTTGCCCAGCTGGCCCAGGTATTGCGGCTTGCCACCCTTGCGCGAAATCTGGCCCGAGATGGTCAGCAGATTGCCCTCAAGGACGAAAGGCACATAGTTGGCGGCGGGCGCGGCGGCGGCTTCCAGGGTGTAGCCCAGTTCGGCCACGCGGCCGGAGATCGTACGGGTCATAGCGGATGTCCTGTGAAATGTCAGAGAGTCAAAAGCGGGAAGCCCAAAACCGCTGGACTCCAAGGCCGCTTTAAAAGCGTAACGCAGGCCCTGATGCTATCGGCCGCGCCGCCGCCTGACCAATCAATTCTTGTCGGCGACACATGAGTAAGACTAATGCGTCGCGAGGAAAGCCGGCTCGTCCGTTTGCGCCGCGTCCGTCAGCCAGTCGCGCAAGGCGGCTGCGGCGGGCTGCAACGCGCCACGTGGCGCGACAAACCACCAGCCGATGCGCGGATCTTCCAACATCGCGCCGGGCAGCGCCTGCACCAGCGCGCCGCTGGCCAGGTGCGGTGCGATCAGTCGGTGCCGACCCATGGCCAGCCCCTGCCCCGCCAGGGTTGCTTCCACCACGATGTTGTAGTCATGCAAGCGCACCGTCTGGGCACGGCCCAGGTCCATGCCGAAGCGGCGCGCCCACGCATCCCATTCAAAAGGCTGTTTGGCGTGCGAGGTCAGCAGCGGATGGCGCAACAGATCTTCAGGCGTGCGCGGGCGCTTGCGGCCGGCGATGCGCTGGGGGGCGCCAACAACCGACAGTTGCTCGGTCATGAGCAGGCGCGAGGCCACGCCGGGCCAAGAGCCGCGGCCATAGCGTATGGCCACGTCCACGTCGCCGCCGGCCACGTCGGCCAAGCCGATGTCGGGCAGCAACTGCAATTCAATGTCGGGATGCGCGGCGGCGAATGCGGGCAGGCGAGGCGCCAGCCAACGCGTGGCGAACGAGGCCAGCAAGCCCACCTTCAGCGTTACGCGCGCGGCGGCGGGCGCGCGTAGTTGGTCCGTACCCTGCCGCAACAGCTCGAACGCCGCGTGTACGTGTTCGAAATAGGCCTGGCCCGCGGGCGTCAACGCGACGGCTCGCGTGCGCCGCTCAAACAGCGCCACGCCTAACTCGCTTTCCAGCCGCTGGATGTGATGGCTGACCGCGCTTTGCGTGACGAACAGTTCCTGCGCGGCCAGCGAAAAGCTCAAGCGGCGCGCGGCCGCTTCAAAAGCGCGCAGGGAAACCAGGGCGGGCAGGGATCGCGTGGATCGCATGGTGGGGCAAGACAAGGCCGTCGACAGGGATGCGCGATTATCCTACGCACTCTTGGCTCAGGCACGCAGACGGCACGCCCCAATGCAAAAAGCCCGCAAACAAGTTGCGGGCTTTTTTAGGGGTACTGCAAGCGGTGCGGATACGGCATGCACTGCTGAAATTTTGGCTCCCCGAGCTGGGCTCGAACCAGCGACCTGCGGATTAACAGTCCGTCGCTCTACCGACTGAGCTATCGGGGAACAGGTAGAGGGGCCGAATTATGCACAAAAAATCGAAAGAATGCAAAGCGGCCACAGAAATTCTGTTCAAGCGTGCTGAATCGCGTGGGCGGTGCGCAAGAGTTGCGGCACGATATCGCGCAGCAGGCGGTCGCCGGGGTAGTCGTGGCGCGGCGCGCTGACGCTGATCGCGGCCAGCGGCACATCACGCGCGTCGCGTAACAGCACGGCCGCCCCAACCTGGTTTTGCAGCACCTGGTCTTCGGTCAACGCGTAGCCGTCAGCGCGCGCCTGGCGGATCAAATTCAGCAAGGCGACCGGGTCGGTCACTGTGCGCGGCGTAAACGCGCGCGGCGGCGCCTGATGCAACGCCCGCAAGATGGCGTCGTCGTCCTGCTGGGTCAGCAGCATGCGCCCGCCGCTGTTGCACCAGGCGGGCATGCGGCGACCCGGCAGCATCTCGGCCAGCGTCAGCTGACGGCTGGGCAGGCGCAGCAGATAGATCATGTCGGTTGCAACAAGCACGCTCATGTGCACGGCCAGCCCACAGCGATCGCGCAGCGCCACCAGATGCGGCGCGGCCATCGACACCAGCCGGTCGTTGCGCAAGAAGAAGTAGCCCAGCTCAACCACACGGGGACCCAGGCGATAGCGGCGAGATACCGGGTCCCTGGCCAGATAGCCCAGGCGTTCCCAGGTGTGCACGAAGCGCTGTGCGGCGCTTTTTCCCAAGCCGGTCAACGTGGCGATATCGGTCAACCCCAGGGAATCCGTGGCGTCCCGAAAGGCGTCCAGCACGCGCATTCCTTTTTCCAACGACGCGACAAACAGCGGGTCGTCCGCGTCGGGCGTGGCAGTGTTGGTCGGGTGTGCGATGCGTGTCGTCATGGCTGAGATCGGGGGGAAACGCGGGCGAGAACGGGCAATGGCGCGCGGGCCCGGCAAGGATTCAAGACGGGTCCGACGCTAGTTTCCCCGAATTGTCCGGGGGGCGAATAGCCACTATAAAGTTGATTATTCAATACTTTGTATCGCATAGCAATACACATGAACGCCCACACTCCACGTCGTTTTCCTTCCCCATGACGCATTCTTCATCGCTCTGCGAGGTGAGCGCCGTAGCGCTGCGCGCCGAAATCGCCGCCGGCCACGCCAGCGCGCGTGACGTCATGGCGGCCCACCTGGCGCGTATTGATGCGTGCAACCCCCACGTCAACGCCATCGTGACCGTGGACGCGGAAGAAGCCATGGCTCGCGCCGCGCTGGCGGACGAACGCCAAGCCCGGGGGGACGCGCTGAGTTTGCTGCACGGCCTGCCGATCGTGCACAAGGATTCGTTTCTGACGGCCGGCATGCGCACCACTTACGGCTCGCCGCTGTACCGCGATTTCGTGCCTGAGCGCGATAGCTTGATCGTCACGCGGGAACGCGCCGCCGGGGCCATCACGCTGGGCAAGAGCAATCTGCCGGAGTTCGGCGCGGGCTCGCAGACCTTCAATGCGGTGTTCGGCATCACCCGCAACCCTTACGATTTGCGCATGACGGCGGGCGGCAGCAGCGGCGGCGCGGCTGCTGCGCTGGCCGCGCGCATGACGCCGCTGGCCGACGGCACGGACATGGGCGGCTCGCTACGCAACCCCGCGTCCTTCTGCAATGTGGTCGGCCTGCGTCCTTCGCCCGGCCGCGTGCCGCAATGGCCCACGGCCAGCCCTTATAACGCGTTGACGGTGGCGGGCCCCATGGCGCGCACGGTGGCCGATGTGGCCTTGCTTTTGGCGGCCACGGCCGGACCGGACGCACGCGATCCCTTGGCGGTCGATCAGGACCCCGCGCGTTTCCTGGCCAGCCTGGAGCGCGACTTCAAGGGCGTGCGCATCGCGTACGCGCCCACGTGGGGCGGTCTGCCCGTGCAGCGCGACGTATTGCAGGTACTGGAAAGCCAGTTGCCGGTCTTCGCGGATCTGGGTGCGAAGGTTGAGCAGGCCTGCCCCGACTTCACTGGGGCCAACGACGCCTTCCAGGCCTTGCGCGCTCAGGTCTTCGCGATCGGCTACGAGGCCGCGTTGCGCCAGCATCGGCATCTGCTCAAGGACACGGTGATCTGGAACATCGAACTGGGCCTGACCCAAGCGCCCGCCGTCGTTGTGCAGGCCGAACGCGACCGCGCGGCCCTGTTCGCCCGCATGCACGCCTTCATGCAGACGCATGAATTCCTGATCGGCCCGGTCAGCCAGGTGGTGCCCTTTCCGGTGCAAGAAGAAACGGTCAGCCATATCGACGACACGCCGATGCACAACTACATCGACTGGATGCGGTCCGGCTATTACCTGTCGCTGACCGGCCACCCGGCGATTTCAGTGCCATGCGGCTTTACCGAAGAGGGCTTGCCGGTAGGCATCCAGATCGTTGGACGCTATCGCCAGGAACACGCGCTGCTGCAACTGGCGCACGCCTTCGAATCCGCCACACAGCATTGGCGCCGCGCGCCGGTGCTGCCCGACTGAGCAATTCAACAATACAAGGGGAAATCCATGAACAAAACGATATTGCGCGCGCTGGCCCTGTGCGTCCTGGCCGCCACGCCGCTGTTGGCCACGGCCGACACGTATCCGTCCAAGCCCATCACCTTGGTGGTGCCGTTTCCGCCGGGCGGGTCCACCGATGTGATCGGCCGCCTGTTCGCGGCCAAACTCGGTGCGCGCCTGGGCCAGACAGTGGTCATCGAGAACAAGCCCGGCGCCAACACCAGCATCGGCGCGGTGGCCGTGGCACGCGCGGCGCCCGATGGCTACACGCTGATGATCACTGGCGCGCCCACCTTCACGCTGAATTCGCTGCTGTATTCAAACCTGAACTACGACCCCGTCAAAAGCTACGAATACGTCGCCGTGGCGGGCAGCACGCCGTTCGTTATCCTGACCAATCCGCAATCCGGCATCGGCACGGTGGCGGACATCACCAGCAAGTCGGCCGCGCAGGCGCTTAGTTTCGGTTCGTTTGGCAATGGGTCCACGCCGCATATCGCCGGAGAATCGCTGGCCCAACGCACGGGCGCCAAGCTGCTGCACGTGCCCTATCGCGGCAGTGCGCCGGCGATGACGGATTTGATCGGCAAGCAGATCCCGCTGTCGATCGACACGCTGGTAGCCAGCCTGCCGCAGATCAAGGCGGGCAAGGCGAGAGCGGTGGCGTTGACGGGCAGCGCGCGGTCAACGCTGGTGCCCGAGGTGCCCACCGTCGCGGAAAGCGGCGTGTCGGGCTATGACTTCGAAACCTGGTTTGGTGTCGTCATGCCCAAGGGCACGCCCGCGCCCATCGTCAATCGGATGTCCAAGGAGATCCAGGCGGTGATGGCCGAACCCGATACCCGCGCCAAGCTGCAAGAGCTGGGTTTCGACGCCACGTACCAGGATCCGGCGGCGTTCCGCGCCAAGGTCGACAGCGAACTGGCGCGCAATGTCGCGGTCATCAAGGCGGCGGGAATCAAACCGGACTGAGCGCGCGGGCGCTGCAAGGCGCGGGGCGCGCGGCTTGCCGATCCCTTATCATGGCACCCAGAAGGTTCGCGACCTCTCTCGTCTTTACTGGGTTAATCCATGTCTTCGTTTGACATTCAATTGCTGCTCACCGCCCTGGTGAGCGTCTTGGTGCTGGTCGCCCTCATCGTCTCGCGCATTCGCATGCATCCGCTGCTGGCGCTGTTGATCGTTTCGATCGGTGTGGGTTTTGCAACGGGCATGTCGCCGGTTGCCATCGTTAAAAACCTGACCGACGGCGCCGGCAAAACGCTGGGCGCGGTGGGCGTGGTGATCGCGCTGGGTGCGATGCTGGGCAAGATCCTGGCGGATTCCGGCACGACGGAACGCCTGGCCAACGCCATCTTGCGGCGCACTTCGGTGCGCTTGATTCCGTGGGCCATGACGCTGGTGGCTTTTGTCATCGGCATTCCCATGTTCTTTGAAGTGGGCCTGGTCGTCATGCTGCCGCTGATCTTCAGCGTGGCGCGCAAGCTGGAAAGCCAGGAACGCTTCAAAGGGTCGGCTTACGTCTATGTGGGCGTGCCCGTCATTGCCGCGCTGGCCGCCATGCACGGCATGGTGCCGCCGCATCCCGGCCCGCTGACCGCCATTGCAACCCTGAAGACCACCGTGGGCCCCACGATGATCTACGGCTTTCTGGCCGCGCTGCCCGCGATGGTGCTGGGCGGCCCGCTATATGGGGCTTTCATCACGCCCCGCATGACGACGCGCCCCGATGAGGCGCTGCTGGAACAGTTCACCGTCACGCCGGAAAATGGCTCGGCTACCGCTGCGCCCAGCGTGGGCCTGGGCGTGCTTGCGGCCCTGCTGCCCGCGCTGCTGATGCTGGTGCACGCCCTGGCCGAGATGTTGTTGCCCAAGGATTCCAGCCTGATGCACGTAGCCGCCTTCCTGGGCAATCCGTTGGTGGCCATGCTGCTGGGCGTATTGTTCGCCGCGGTCACGCTGGTGTTCATGCGTGGCGGTGACGCCGAGAAATTGCGCGACGGCCTGGGCAAGAGCCTGAAGCCCATTGCCGGCATCATGCTGATCATCGCGGGCGGCGGCGCCTTCCAGCAGGTGCTGACCAGCGCCAAAGTGGGCGACGCCATCGTGCACCTGACACACCAGTTCGCCTTCCCGCCGCTGATCCTGGGCTGGCTGATCGCCATGCTGCTATCGGTATCCACCGGCTCGGCAACCGTCGGCATCGTGGGCGCCGCGGGCCTGCTGGCCCCACTGGCCGGCGCCGACCCTACGCTGAACCTGCCCCTGCTGGCGCTATCGATCGGCTGCGGTTCGCTGTTCTTTAACTACGCCAACCACGCCGGCTTCTGGATGGTGAAGGAATCGTTCGGCATGACGATGGGCGAAGCGACAAAAACGATTTCGGTCGTGCAATCGATCGTGGCGGTGGTGGGCCTGCTGATGGTGCTGCTGTTCAACATGCTGCCGCCGCTGGGATAGGGGGCGGCGTTTCCTGGCGCCCGGAATAAAAAAACCCGACGAGAGATCGTCGGGCTTTTCTTGGAAACTACAGGGTGTTCATGGTGCCGGTGAAAGGAATCGAACCCTCGACCTTCTCATTACAAGTGAGCTGCTCTACCAACTGAGCTACACCGGCACGGCGTGCCGGGGCACGCGCAGGGACTGCATTGTAATGAATATTGCCGCGTTTGTAAGGTCAGCGGCCGGCTCGTGGATATCGGCTCGCCGACCGCCCTTATCGCGCTATGTCCTGAGGCTGGCCGTGGTGCAGCGACGCCGTGACGGCGCGGGCAATACGGGTTGCTTCGGTGGCGTCTTGCAGCGACAGCGGCGAGATGGCGCCCCTGCGGCAGGCATCCACGAACGCCGCGAGCTCGTGCCGGAAGGCGTCCGAAAACCGTTCGAAGAAATCGCCTGTGGCCTGATGGCGGACGCCTTGCCCATCGCTGCGCACGATGTGGTCGCGCGGCGCGCCTTGTCCAATGAGAAGCTTGCCCTGCGTGCCGATGATTTCGGTGTGTTGTTCGTGTCCATGCAGGAACGTGCGCGAGGCATAGAACACCGCACGGGCGCCACCCTCGAATTCGACAATGGCCATACCGTTGTCCACATCGCCCATGGCGGCCAGGCCCTCGTGAACCGCGATGGTGCCGCTGGCGAACGCGCGCGTGGCCTTGGGATTGCCCAGCATCCAGCGCGCCAGATCGATGTCATGCACACTGCAATCCATGAAAATCCCGCCCGACGTGGGCGCAAAGGCAAGAAAGGCCCCGTCCGGGTCAAGGCGGTCGCAGGTTTGAGAGCGCACGAGAAAAGGCCTGCCGATATCGCCCTGCTGAACACTGTCGAAGGCGCGGGCATGGCTGGGGTCGAAGCGCCTGACGAAGCCCACCATGGCGATCAGATCGGGCCGGGCCGATGCGGCCGCTTCGACCCGCAGGCAGTCCGCCACATCAAGCGCCAGCGGCTTCTCGATGAAGACATGTTTGCCGGCCTGGAGCGCGGCAATGGCTTGGTCCGCATGCATCGACGTGGGCGTGACCAACACGATGGCGTCCACATGTGGGTCGCGCAAAAAGGCGTTGAAATCGCTGTAAGTTTTTTGTACGCCGAGCTTGGCGCCGGCAAACGCGCGTTCGGCTTGGACGGGGCTGCACGCGGCCGTCAAGACGCAGTCAGGCGTATGAAACGCCAGGTTTTCGGCGTGTCTGCGCCCAAGCCGGCCCAGGCCGGCGATACCGACACGCAAAGCGGCTGTTGCGGTGCTCATGGTGGGTCTCTTAAAGTGCGACCGGCTGGCCGGTGGACAGGGATTGCGCGGCGGCATCTGCAAGCCGTTGCGCGGCGACGCCATCGGCGATCGTGGTACTGATCGAACCGCCCGTGCTCAGCTGCGTGAAGAAATGGTCCAATTCCAGGCGATAGGCTTCGCGGTAGCGTTGCAGGAAAAAGGGTTCGGGCAAGTCATGGTTGAGGCCCGCTGCCGTCCAATGCGCGACCTCGGTGGGGCGATGGTTGCCGCAGGCCAGCAAGCCGTCGGACCCCAGTATTTCGAAGCGCTGGTCGTAGCCGTAGGCGGCCCGGCGCGACGCGTTGATCTGGCACAGCTTGCCGCTCGCCGTGCGCAGTGTCACCGCGGCGGAATCGATATCGCCGGCCTCGGCAATGCGCGGGTCCGTCAGGCAGGAGCCGGTTGCGTGGACCATCGTGGCCTCTTCGCCGAACAACCAGCGAAAGACGTCGAAGTCGTGGATCAGCATGTCGCGGAAAATACCGCCCGATTGCCTCACATAAGAGGGGCTGGGCGCGCCGGGATCGCGACTGGTGATGATCAGCATTTCCGGCGTCCCGATCGCCCCGTTCGCCAGGCGATCGCGGGCAGAGGCGAAGGTGGGATCAAAGCGGCGTTGGAAGCCGATCATGCAACGGACATTTGCCGCTGCCACGGCGTCCTGGCAGCGAACCGCGCGTTCGGTGGACAAGTCCACCGGCTTCTCGCAAAACACGTGTTTGCCGGCCTGCGCGGCACGCATGATCAGGTCGCTGTGCGTGTCGGTGGATGAGCAGATCAGCACTGCCTGGATGTCGGGGTCGCGCAAGGCATCTTGTTCGCTTGCTCGGCGCGCGCCATGCCTGTCGGCCAGCGCATCCGCCAGGCCCGTGGCGGGATCGCACACCGTCGCCAATGTCAGGCCTGGCATGGCGGCCAGGTTGGCGGCGTGGATGGCGCCAATACGTCCAGCGCCAAAAAGTGCGACTTTCATTGTGCAACCTCCGCGAAAAGGGTCAGGGGCTGGCACGCGCTTGCGCGGCGCCGGTTTCGCTGGCGTCAAACCTCAATTCCAGTTTGTAGGCCAGCGCGATAAACAGGGATTGCACCAGGCTCATGGTGCTGGTCAGGGACCGAAACCCGAACGTGGAACTTTCCTGAACGACCAAGGTGGCGGCGGCCGCCTGCGCGATCGGGCTCATTTGACTGTCGGAAATGGCGATGACGCGAGCGCCGCGGGCCACTGCTTCCGTTACGGTGGCAACGGTTTCATCGGCATAGGGGATGAACGAAATGGCGATCATCACATCGCGCGCGCCCAAGCCGCGTAGCTGGCCTTCCTGCATGTGGCCCACTCCGCTCATCCAATGCACCGCCTTGCTAGTGTGTTGCAGCGCATAGGCCAGATACGCGCCCACCGGAAATGAGCGCCGCGATGCCACGATCCACACGGCGGGCGCTTCTTCCAGCAGGCTTACCGCCGCGTCGAAGGCGCGCGGGTCCAGGTCACGCGACAGGGCTTCCAGGCTGGCGATGCCCCCGCCGATGACCTCGTGCGACAAGGTCGACAACGAGAGTTTTTCGGGCGTGGATTCAATCAGGTCGCGGATTCGGTCCTGATAGCTGCGGCCCGGCGCAATTTGCTGCGTCATGCCATCGCGAAACAGCTGCTGCATGTCCGTGAATCCGGAAAACCCGAAATGCTTGGCGAACCGAACGATCGCCGACGGTTGCGCCAAGCATCGCTCTGCCATGTCCTGGATGCGGTCCAGGGCGACATGGTCGCGATTTTGCTCGATGTACCGGCCCACCGCCTTGAGTTGTCGACTGAGGCTTGGATATTGCTGCGAGATATCGCTAAGGAATTGTGCAACGGTGGTGTACGGGCAGGTCTTGGGCACGGATTTCGGCATGGCGGCTCGGGCGGGGGTCTTTGAGGCGAGGCGATAGAAAGAATTATAGAAAGCGCTAAGAATATTTAGAAAATTATTTCCATAGGGTTTTCGATGACAAATTAATTTCTATCCTGGCCTATCATGGCTCGCACATTGATCGGCCAGACGCCGGACGGGACGGGTTTGACAACACAAGCCCGCCCTCTTGCCGCAACGCCGCACGGAGAAGACAGATGACGTACCCGCGACCGACGCTGCACCGCAGGCTCAAACTCACCCTGAGCGCCTTCATGTTCAGCGCACTGCTGGCGGGCGCCACGCCAGCGGTGGCCGACAAATACGTCTTGATCAGCCATGCGCCTGACTCCGATTCCTGGTGGAACGTCATCAAGAACTCGTTGAAGCAGGCGGGGGACGATTACGGGGTGCAGGTGGATTACCGCAATCCCGCCACCGGGGATATCGCTGAAATGGCGCGGCTGATCGAACAGGCGGCCGCCGCCAACTATGACGGCGTGATGGTGACCATCGCTGACTTCAACGTACTGCAGCGCGCGTTGGAAAAAGTTCGCGCCAAGCGCATTCCGCTTATCACCATCAATTCCGGGTCGGCGGAACAGTCCGAGCGGCTGGGCGCCATCATGCATGTAGGGCAACCCGAGTACGACGCCGGTCACGCCGCGGGCCTGCGTGCCAAAGCGGCCGGTGTACAGCGTTTCCTTTGTGTCAACCACTACGCCACGAACCCGGTGTCCTTCGAGCGTTGCAAGGGCTTTGCCGACGCAATCGGTGCTGATTTCCGCGCCAGCACGCTCGATACGGGTGGTGTCGATCCCAGCGCGGTGGAGTCCAAGGTGTCCGCGTATCTGCGCCAACACCCCGACACCCAAGGCATTCTGGCGTTGGGGCCCGATGCCGCAGGCCCCACCCTGCGTCTGCTGGAAAAGGCCGGCCTGACGAACAAGATCTGGTTCGCCACGTTCGATTTGTCCGACGATATTGCTCGCGCCATCAAGGCCGGCACCGTGCAGTTCGCAATCGATCAGCAGCCCTTTCTGCAGGGTTACATCCCCGTGGCGGTGATGGTGAGGATGAAGACGGATCGCGCGCGAGGCGCCGCTACGGCGGATTCGGTTCAAGCGGCGCTAAAGGCTGATCCGAAGGCCGCCGCGCGCTTTGAGGAATACGGCGTGACGCCCGTGTACGGGCCCCGCCACATCAGCTCGGGCCCCGGCTTCATCACGGCAGGGAATCTCTCGAAAGTGGAGAAGTACGCCGGTCAGTATCGCTAAGCGCAAAGGAACACGACATGACAGAAAGCTCGGCAGCGATGGCGTCACCGGCCGACGAACGCGTGCAATCCCTGGCCTGGCCGCAGCGGCTACTGGGCCGCCCGGAAGCGGCGTCGGTGTCCGGGACGGTGGCGGTCTTTCTCATCTTCGGTCTGGTGGCCGGCAACTCCGGCATGTTCAGCGCCGAAGGCATTGTCAACTGGGCGACGGTGGCGGCCTTCATCGGCATCCTGGCCACAGGCGCTGCCTTGCTGATGATTGGCGGCGAATTTGACCTGTCCATCGGATCGATGATCGGCTTCGCGGGCATGGGGCTGGCCATCCCGGTGCTGTACTGGGGGTGGCCTCCTTGGCTGGCGTGTCTGTTCCTGTTCGGCCTTTGCATGGCCATTGGTGCGCTCAACGGGTTTCTGGTCATCCGCACGGGTCTGCCGTCTTTCATCGTCACGCTGGCGTTCTATTACATCCTGCGCGGGTTGACGCTGGCGTTGTCCACCCTGTTCACCGGCAAGACCATCATCAGCGCCAATGGGCCCTTGATCCTGCGTGACTTGCTGGAAGCGGACTGGCTCATGCAGACGCTGTTCCAGGGCTATTTGCTGACAGGCCTGTTCGACGGCCTGGCGACAGTAGGGTGGATCGATGCGCGCGAAGGAGGCGGTGCGCTGGCCATTGGTCTGCCCAAGGTCGTCGCATGGTGGCTTGGCGTGGCGGCAGTCGGCGCGTTTGTGCTGGCCCGCCCCCGATTTGGCAACGCGGTGCTGGCCGCCGGCGGGCACGCCACGGCGGCCAAGAACATGGGCATCCCCGTTGCGCGGGTCAAGCTCATCCTGTTCATGATCATGGCGTTCTGCTCGGCCTTGTTCGCTGTCCTGCAAGTCATGGACGCCGGCTCGGCGGCGGCCGACCGCGGCCTGCAAAAAGAGTTTGAAGCCATTATTGCGGCCGTCATCGGCGGCTGCTTGTTGACGGGCGGCTTTGGCTCGGTCATCGGGGCGGCGTTTGGCGCGGTGATATTCGGCGTCGTACAGATCGGCATTGGCTACACCAGCATCGACAACAACTGGTATCGCGTCTTCCTGGGCATCATGCTGCTGCTTGCGGTGGTGTTCAACAGCCTTGTGCGCCGCCGTGTCGCCGTGGCCGCGCGGTAAAGGAACCGCCATGAGCGAATACATCATTGAACTGGAAAGCATACGCAAGACGTTTGGCTCGGTGATTGCACTGAACGGCGTGACTTTTCAACTGCGTGCCGGTGAAGTGCATTGCCTGCTCGGCGACAACGGCGCCGGCAAGTCGACGCTGATCAAGACGCTGGCGGGCGTACACCCGCCGGATGAAGGACGCTACCTGCTGGATGGCAAACCCGCCCGCTTCACCTCGCCGCGCGATGCACTGAACGCCGGTATCGCCACGGTCTACCAAGACTTGGCGCTTGTGCCATTGATGAGCATCGCCCGGAATTTCTTCATGGGTCGCGAGCCCACGCGCCGTTGGTTGGGCTTGCTGCCGGTAATGGATCATCGCGGCGCGGCCAACACGGCGCGCGAGAAGCTGGGTGAAATGGGGATACGGGTGCGCGACCCGCATCAGGCCGTGGGCACGCTGTCGGGGGGTGAAAAGCAATGCCTGGCGATTGCGCGCGCCATGCACTTTGGCGCCCGGGTCCTGATTCTGGATGAGCCCACCGCGGCGCTCGGCGTCAAGCAATCAGCCAATGTGCTCAAGCTGATAGCCACGGCGCGTGAACGCGGCATCGCGGTCATTTTCATCACGCACAACGTCAATCATGCCTACCCCGTCGCCGACCGGTTCACGCTGTTGAATCGCGGCCGTTCGTTGGGTTCATACCGAAAAGACGCCATCTCCAAGGAAGAGGTTCTGGACATGATGGCGGGTGGGGCCGAGATGAAGGCCCTGATGCGTGATCTTGAAGGCGTGATCGTCTGAGGGTGCCATGAACCAACTATTCTTTCCCGAGGGACGCCGCTTTGACCTGGCTTGCCTTGGCCGTCTGGCGGTGGATTTGTATGCGCAGCAGATCGGATGCGCGTTGGAAGAGGTCTCGAGCTTTGCGAAATACCTGGGTGGCTCGTCTGCCAACATCGCCTCGGGCGCGGCGCGCCTGGGGCTGAGGTCCGCGATGATTTCCCGCGTGGGCGACGAACAGATGGGCCGCTTCCTGCTTGCGCAATTGGAAGGCGAAGGATGCGATGTCAGCCAGGTGCGCAAGGATCCGCAACGGCTGACGGGACTGGTGATGCTTGGCATCAAGGATCGCGATACGTTTCCGCTGCTGTTCTATCGCGAAAACTGCGCCGATATGGCGCTTGACTCGGACGACATCGACGCAGGATTCATTGCGCAATGCCGCGCGTTGCTGATCACGGGCACGCACCTGAGCACAGCAGGGGTGCGCCAGGCGTCCGTGCGCGCGTTGCAACTGGCGGCTCGGCATCGCGTGACACGCATCCTGGATATCGACTTTCGCCCGGTGCTATGGGGCTTGGCCGCCCGGGGCGATGGAGAACGCCGCTACGTGCCGGACGCTGACGTCAGCGTTCAGTTGCAGGCAATGCTGGCGCATTTCGATTTGATCATTGGTACCGAAGAGGAATTCCTGATCGCCGGCGGCGCGCCGGGAGACCTGATGGCCTCGTTGCGGACGGTGCGCGCACATTCGGCGGCCGTGCTTGTGGTCAAGCGGGGGCCTTATGGCTGCGCCATCGTGGTGGGCGACGTACCCGAGCATCTCGACGCCGCCCTAGTGGCCGAGGGTGAAAACGTGCAGGTTCTGAATGTGCTGGGGGCAGGCGACGCCTTCGCCGCCGGCCTGATGGCGGGCTTGCTGCAAGGCCGGGGCTGGCAGGAGTCGGCGCGCATGGCGAACGCTTGCGGGGCCATCGTGGTGTCGCGGCACGGCTGCGCGCCGGCGATGCCGACGCAAGCAGAACTGGACTACTGGCTGTCGGGCAATAAGTCTCGACGCCCGGACACGGACGCCACGCTGTCGCATCTGCATCGCGTGACCACGCCGCGTCCGGATTGGCACGAACTCTACGTGCTGGCGTTTGATCATCGATCGCAATTCTACGAGCTGGCCGCTCACCACGGGCGTACCCATGAAGACGTTGCCGCGCTCAAGCGTTTGATCGTGCGCGCGGTCGATGTGGTGGCCGAGGCCCCCGCCGTGCAAGGCCGCATTGGGGTACTGATCGACGACGTCTACGGCGACGAAAGCCTGCACGACTCCACCGGCCGAGGCTGGTGGGTGGGCAGGCCCATCGAACTGCCGGGCTCGCGCCCGCTGCGTTTTGATGGCGGCCGATCGCTGGCATCGCGCCTGCGGCAATGGCCTCGCGAACACGTGGTGAAGTGTCTGGTGCATTACCACCCCGATGACGATGCGCTGTTGCGCGTCGAGCAAGAAAACCAATTGCGGCACGTCTGGGAAGCCACGCGCCATAGCGGCCACGAACTACTGCTGGAGATCATTCCGCCCGACGAAATGCTCATGGGCGAACCGGCGGATGACGCCGTGCTGCGCGCGGTGCGGCGCTTGTACAACCTGGATATCCGCCCGGAATGGTGGAAGCTCGGCATGATGGAACCCGAGTCCTGGGAGGCGCTGGACCAGTTGGTGACGCAACGCGATCCGCATTGTCGGGGCGCCGTCATCCTGGGCATGAACCTGCCGGTGCCGGCCTTGCTGCACGGTTTCTCAGCGGCACGGGCACAAGTGGTAAAGGGCTTCATGATCGGCCGCAGCGTCTGGCACGAGCCTGCCGCAGCGTGGCTGCGCGACGAGATTGACGACACTGAATTGGTCGAACGCGTGGCCGCGGGCTTTCGCGCGTTGATCGCCGGGTGGCAACAAAGCCGTGCCGCCGTCAGCAGGGCGGTGGACGTGGGCGACGATCCCGCCTCGACGCCAGCCGAGAGGGCGGCGTCATGAGCGCCCGGCAAACCGTGCGCCTGACGATGGCGCAAGCACTGACACGCTATCTGGCCGCATTGCGCGTCCAAGAGCCGGATGGCTCGCTGACCCCGTATGTAGGGGGCGTATGGGCCATCTTCGGTCATGGCAATGTGGCGGGCATGGGCCAGGCATTGGCGGATACGCGCGATGCGTTGCCTGTCATGCGGGCTCACAACGAGCAGGCGATGGCGCATGCGGCCATCGCCTATGCCAAGGCGCATATGCGCCGACGCATCATGGTCGCCACCACGTCTATCGGCCCGGGCGCCACCAACATGGTGACTGCCGCGGCGCTTGCGCATGTCAATCGCCTACCGGTCTTGTTGCTGCCCGGCGATACCTTTGCCTCGCGCGCGCCCGATCCCGTCCTTCAGCAGATCGAGTCGTTTGATAGCGGCGATACAACGGCCAATGACGTGTTCCGTCCCGTGTCGCGCTACTTCGATCGGCTGGTCAGGCCCGAGCAGATCCTGACCGCTTTGCCGCGCGCCATCCAGGTCATGACGGATCCCGCCCAATGTGGACCCGCCACGCTGGCTCTGCCGCAGGATGTACAGACGCAGGCGTTCGATTGTCCGACTTCATTCCTGCAACCCGCACCCTTGCACTTCCTGCGTCCGCCCCCGGACGCGGGCGCGCTTCAACGCGCGGCGCAGGCCGTTCGCGGCGCCCGCCGTCCGCTGTTGGTGGTGGGGGGCGGTGCGCTCTATGCGCGGGCATCGCAGACGCTGGCCGCGTTTGCCACGACCTGTGGCGTACCCGTGGCAGAGACGCAAGCCGGCAAGGGCACGTTGGCATGGGACCATTCCTTGAACCTGGGCGCCATCGGCGTTACCGGGTCCCCTGCGGCGAACGCCGTTGCCGAACGCGCGGACCTGATCATCGCGGTGGGCACGCGCCTGCAGGACTTCACAACCGGCTCGAACGCGCTTTTCGGTGATACGCCATTGCTGTCCATCAACGTGCAGGCGCTGGATGCCGGCAAGCGGCGTGGCCAGGCTCTGGTGGCGGACGCTGCGCTGGCCCTGGCCCAATTGGGCCAGGCGTTGACGGGCTGGCGCGCCGATACCGACTGGACTGCTGATGCCCGACGGCTTGCTGCGCAATGGCGTGATCGGGTCCTGGCATTGACGACGGCGGTGCCTGAGGGCTTGCCCTATGAGGCCGACGTGATCGGTGCGGTGCAGTCCTCCGATGCGACATCGGCAAGCGATGACATTGTCGTGAGCGCCGCCGGCACGCTTCCCGCTGAGCTGCACAAGCTGTGGCGCAGCAGCCAACCCGGCGGCTATCACGTGGAATACGGCTATTCCTGCATGGGATACGAAATTGCCGGAGGCCTTGGCGTCAAGCTGGCCCGGCCTGGCAAGGAAGTCATCGTGCTGGTGGGCGACGGATCCTACTTGATGATGAATTCCGAAATCGCCACAGCGGCCATGTTGGGGATCAAGCTGATCATCGTGGTACTGGATAACCGGGGCTTTGGATGCATCAACCGCCTGCAGCGCGCCTGCGGCGGCGAAAACTACAACAACTTGTTGGATGACTGTGTCTTGCCCGCGGGCGTCGCGCCACGCATCGACTTCGCAGCGCACGCCCGCAGCCTGGGCGCACATGCCATGCACGTGCACGACGTGGCAGAACTCACGCAATGCTTGCGCGAGGCGCGCGCCAGTCCACACAGCACGGTATTGGTCATTGACACGTCGGCCTCGCGCACCACATCGGACGGCGGTTGCTGGTGGGAGGTGGCAGTGCCCGAAGTCTGCGACCGTGTTCAATCAAGGGCGGCCCACGCGGCTTACGTGGCCGATAAACGCCGACAGGAAATTTGAAGGAGCTGGCAACGTGAATGCAGAGACCACCTGGAACGTGCGCATTGGCGTCAATCCCATATCGTGGAGCAATGACGACCTGCCTTCCTTGGGCGGTGACACGCCGCTTTCCACCGCGTTATCTGAAGGCGCCAGAATCGGTTACGCGGGCTTCGAGCTGGGCAACAAATTTCCGCGGTCGCCACAGCACCTGAAAGCCGTGTTGGCCCAGCATGGCGTGGTGTGCGTGTCTGGCTGGCATTCCGGCAGACTGGCGCATCAGGGGCTGGACGCCGAAATCCGCGCCGGCGCGGTGCATATGGAAAAGCTGCGGGCGCAGGGTTGCAACGTGGTGGTCTATGGCGAGGTCGCCGATTCGATCCAGGGAAACCGCGGCACGCCGTTGGCCCAGCGGCCACGCTGGCGTTGCGACGCTTCATGGAACGACTATGGCAAGCGCTTGAACGCCTATGGCGCGCACCTGAAAGCGAACTACGGTCTGACCCTGGCGTATCACCATCACATGGGCGCCTATGTTGAAACAGCCGATGACGTCGATCGATTGATGGCGGTCACGGACGAGAACGTCGGTCTGTTGTTCGACACAGGACATTGCTATTTGGCGGGAGCCATCGCCGGCGAGGACATCGATGTGGTGGCTCGGTTGGCGCGGCATGCGGATCGAGTCGTGCATGTGCATTGCAAGGATGTGCGGCCCGGCATCGCAAGAGCGGCGCGCAACGAGGGCTGGTCATTCCTGGATGCGGTGATGAACGGCGTGTTCACCGTGCCCGGAGACGGGTGCATCGACTTTGGCGCGGTATTGGCGACGTTGCGCAATGCGGGGTACGAAGGCTGGCTTGTCGTTGAGGCCGAGCAGGACCCCGCCGTTGCGCCTCCCTACCAATATGCAAAGCTGGGCTATCAAACCCTGTCCGCCGTTGTGCGCGACCTTCAAGGAAATCAAGGATGAGCTTATTGATCAAGGCCACCGCGGAGGGCCGGCAAATCGTGGAAGTCACGCCGGCCAGCGCGGGGTGGAAGCATGTGGGGTTTCGCGCCGTGCGCATGCTGCCGGGCGAGGAAGAGCTGATCAGTACGGACGCGCGCGAATGCTGCATCGTGGTGTTGGCGGGCGAAGTGGACGTAAGCGTTGGCGCGCATTGCTATCGGGCACTGGGCAGCCGCGCGTCGGTGTTCGAGCCCGTGTCGCCATATGCCGTGTACGTGCCGCCGGGCAGGGGCGTGTCGATACGCGCCGTTGCCAATGCCGAACTGGGAATTTGCTTTGCCCCGGCGCTCGGGCGTCACCCTCCGCGCGTGATCGAGCCGATGGCGATGCAACGCAGGGTGCGTGGGCAAGGCAGCAATGCGCGGCACGTGTGCGACATCCTGCCTGAAACCGATGTGGCCGAACGCCTGCTGGTGGTTGAAGTGGTCACGCCGGCCGGGCATGCTTCAAGCTATCCGCCGCACAAGCACGACACGGCAGGCGTGGGCGAAACGCAATTGGAAGAGACGTACTACCACCGCCTGAATCCGCCGCAAGGGTTCGCGTTCCAGCGCGTGTACACAGATGATCGCAGCCTGGACGAGGCGATGGCGGTCGAAGACCATGATGTCGTGCAGGTGCCGCGCGGCTACCATCCCTGCGTCGCGCCCCATGGCTACGATCTTTACTACCTGAACACAATGGCGGGTCCGCGTCGGGAGTGGGCGTTTCGCAATGACCCCAGGCACGAGTGGCTCCTACAGACGTAAACCGGATCCGCTTGGTTGAATGGCGCCCGTGGCCGGACGCAGCTCTACGCACCCCTACCGCCGTTGCGTGGGATGCCTTGAATCGTGGATGTATCGGAAAGCAAAGACGGCG
>NZ_JBLVOL010000101.1:35512-41332 GCF_053543755.1 Achromobacter semiaridum
CCCGCCGTCTTTGGGTAGCGGATGCTATTTGACGATGGTCAGGCGCGGACGCTTGGGTTCGTCGTCGTTGCCGCCGTCGTCGCCGGTCGGGGCGTCGGATTGGGCACCGGAGCCTTCGGGGGCGGCGGGTTCCGCCGCGCCCTGGGCGCCGGCTTCCGGCGGTTCATAGGGCTGAACTTCAAAGCCCATGCCCGCGCCGGTTTCGCGTGCGTAGATGGCGCTGACGGCGCCAACGGGAACGTAGACGTTTTCGGTCACGCCGCTGAAGCGGGCTTGGAATTCGATGAATTCGTTGCCCAGCACCAGACGGTTGGTGGCCAGCGTGCCGACATTCAGTGTGATCTGACCGTCACGCACATGCGCGACGGGCACCATGGTGTGCTCATCGACCTGTACGGTGATGTACGGCGTGTAGCCGTTGTCGGTGCACCACTCGTGCAGTGCGCGGATCAGATACGGTTTGGTCGAAGTTTCACCCATCACACAACCAGCCTTAACGACGCATCACTTTTTCCGAAGGCGTCAGCGCTTCGATGTAGGCCGGGCGCGAGAAGATGCGTTCGGCGTACTTTTGCAGCGGAGCAGCGTTCTTGGGCAGTTCAATGCCGTAATGGTCCAGGCGCCACAGCAGCGGAGCCACGGCCACGTCCAGCATCGAGAATTCCTCGCCCAGCATGTACTTGTTCTTCAGCAGCATCGGGGCCAGTTGGGCCAGACGGTCGCGAATGTTCTGGCGCGCGTTGGCCAGCTTCTTCTCGTCGGGCTTGGCGCTGCGGTCTTCCAGCGTCGAGACGTGAACAAACAGTTCTTTCTCGAAGTTGTACAGGAACAGGCGGGTGCGGGCGCGCATGACGGGGTCGGCCGGCATCAGTTGCGGATGCGGGAAGCGCTCGTCGATGTACTCGTTGATGATGTTGGACTCGTACAGAACCAGGTCGCGTTCGACCAGGATGGGCACTTGACCGTACGGGTTCATCACCGCGATGTCTTCGGGCTTGTTGTACAGGTCGATGTCACGGATCTCGAAGTCCATACCTTTTTCGAACAACACGAAGCGGCAGCGTTGCGAAAACGGACACGTGGTTCCGGAATAGAGCACCATCATGGTGAAAGTCCTTTATGAAAAACGAAAGGCCAGCGCCTAAATCTAGCAGGCGCTGGCCCCAATTGCCAGACGGGATAGGCGTACGGCCCTATCCTCCGTTGCCGTCCCTTATTAAGAATAGGTAGCGGCTTGCATGCCTGGCGGGGCGTTGCGGTTAGCGCACGTGTTTCCAGTACGAGGCGTTCAAGCGCCACGTAACCAGGAAGAACAACAGCAGGAACAACATGACGCCAACGCCGAGACGGACGCGGAAAGTCTGGACGGGCTCTGCCATCCAGGACATGAACGCGGTCAGGTCTGCGACGTCGTTGTCGTATGTTGCGACTTGGGCCGGGTTGGCGGCCTTAAATTTGGCATCAAAGGTGGCATGGCCCCGGTAATCAGCTACCGGTTCGGCCTTGACCGTGGAAAAACCTTGAGCATCGTACACCGTCGTGACGCGTTCCCAGGTTTTGGGTGCGCCTTCCTTGGCATCCTTCACTTCCACTTCATGCATGGCCGTGGTGGTCAGCTCGCGCGGGCCCTGGCGTTCCCAGAGCGCGTGGGGCATGCCCACGGCCGGGAAAACCAGGTTGTTCCAGCCCGTCGCGCGCGACGAGTCACGGTAGAAGGTGCGCAGGTAGGTGTAGATGTAGTCGGCGCCGGACGGGCCGGCGTTGACTGATTTGGCACGGGCGATCACGGACAAGTCCGGGGGCGTCGTGCCAAACCATTTCTTGGCGTCCTTGGGTGACATGGCAACCGTCATCATGTCGCCCACCTTTTCGCCGGTGAACAGCAGGCTTTCCTTGATTTGCTGGTCGGTCAGCCCGATGTCCTTG
This sequence comes from Achromobacter semiaridum, assembly GCF_053543755.1. NCBI lineage: Bacteria > Pseudomonadati > Pseudomonadota > Betaproteobacteria > Burkholderiales > Alcaligenaceae > Achromobacter > Achromobacter semiaridum. The sequence goes on from NZ_JBLVOL010000101.1 coordinate 37,439, forward strand.
AGCTTGTTGTAGCGCATCGAGGACGCGCTATGACAGTTCAAGCAGTAGTTGACGAACAACTTGGCGCCGTTTTGCAGCGACGACATGTCGTTGACGCGGTACGGCGCCTTGTCCAGCGGGAAACCGCCTTCGGCGGCAAATGCGGTGGTACACGTGAGCATCAAGGCCACGGCACCAATCAGCTTCTTGATCATGGTTAATCCGTTATCTGGTGGGCTCAGTGGGCGTGGAACGTAACGCGCTCGGGCACTCGCTTGAAGGTGCCAAGGCGGCTCCAGACCGGCATCAGGAAGAAAAATGCCAGGTACAGCAGCGTGCCGATTTGCGACGTGATGTTCAACGGCGGACTGGGCGGCTGCGTACCGATGTAGCCAAGCACCAGGAAGTTGACCATGAAGATGCCGTAGATCCACTTGTGCCACGTGGGGCGGTAGCGGATCGACTTGACCGGGGAATGGTCCAGCCAGGGCAGGAAGAACAGGATGACGACGGTGCCACCCATGGCGACCACGCCCCAGAACTTGGCGTCGATCACGCGCAGCAGCACGGCCACGGCGATCAGGATGCCCGGGACCACAAAGCGCAGGATGCCGCGCATATTGCTCTTGATCAGCAATACCAGCGCACCCAGCACCGATGCACCCGCCAGCACCCACGTGAATTCGTCGGTGGTGGCACGCAGCATCGAGTAGAACGGCGTGAAGTACCAGACCGGCGCGATGTGCGGAGGCGTCTTCAGCGAGTCAGCAGGAATGAAGTTGTTGAACTCGAGGAAGTACCCGCCCATTTCCGGCGCGAAGAACACGATGAACGCGAACACGAGCAAGAAGCCCGCCACGCCCATCAGGTCATGCACCGAATAGAACGGGTGGAACGGAATGCCATCCTTGGGCCGGCCGTACTTGTCCTTCGGGCCCTGCTTGATCTCGATGCCGTCCGGGTTGTTCGAACCGACTTCGTGCAGCGCAACCAGGTGGGCCGCGACCAGGCCGACCAGCACCAGCGGAATCGCGATGACGTGGAAGGCGAAGAAGCGGTTCAAGGTGGCGTCCGACACGACGTAGTCGCCGCGGATCCAGATCGACAGCTCGGGGCCGATGAACGGAATGGCGGCGAACAGGTTCACGATCACCTGGGCACCCCAGTACGACATCTGGCCCCAGGGCAGCAGGTAGCCGAAGAAGGCTTCCGCCATCAGACAGAGGAAAATCGCCACGCCGAAGATCCACACCAGTTCGCGCGGCTTGCGGTACGAACCGTAAAGCAGCCCGCGCAACATGTGCAGGTAGACGACGACGAAGAACATCGATGCGCCGGTTGAATGCATGTAGCGCACGAGCCAGCCCCAAGGGACCTCGCGCATGATGTATTCAACGGATTGGAACGCGCGTTCGGCGTCCGGCTTGTAATGCATGACCAGGAAAATGCCGGTCACGATCTGCAGCACCAGGACCAATAAGGCCAGAGAGCCAAAGAAATACCAAAAGTTGAAATTCTTTGGTGCGTAGTACTCGGACAGATGGGCTTTCCAGGTGGATGTCACCGGAAAACGCCGGTCCAGCCACCCCAACAGGCCTGTTGTCTCGACGGTTTTCTCGCCAGCCATGTAACGGCTCCTTCTCTAATACGTGGCGTATTTGTTTTACTTACGTAATCGGGAAAAAAGCGCGACGCGAGCGTCAGGCCTTGTTGTCTTCATCGACGCCCACAATGATGCGGGTGTCGCTCAGATACTGGTAGGGCGGTACTTCGAGATTATCGGGAGCAGGCTTGTTCTTGTAGACCCGGCCAGCCAGGTCGAACGTGGAGCCGTGGCAGGGGCAGAGGAAACCGCCTTGCCAGTTGGCGCCCATGCCGCCACCGCCGCCCGTTTCGAAGTGCGAGGTGGGCGAGCAGCCCAAGTGGGTACAGATGCCGACGCAAACGAAGATCTCGGGCTTGCGCGAACGAGCCTCGTTTTCGGCGTATTTGGGAGTGAAGCCAGGCCGCTTGGAGTCGGGATCGGCCAGTAAAGGGTCTAGCGTCTTGAGGGCGGCGAGCTGTTCGGGAGAACGGTGAATGATCCACACCGGCTTCCCACGCCATTCCACGGTTTTCATGGTGCCGACGGGTATGTCGCCGATATCCACTTCAACGGGGGCCCCGGCCGCGCGGGCCTTTTCAGAGGGAGAAAACGTGCTCACAAGCGGCACTGCCGTTGCGACACCTGCTACGCCACCCACAGCACAGGCGGTGGTAACCCAGAAACGTCGCGAAGGATCAGGTGGCAGGTTGGGATCAACCGCACCGTCATCATCGTGTACCAGCGTATCCTGACTCATCTTCCTATCCTTGTTGATGCGCCCGCTCTACGAGTAGCATCACTTCTGCGGCATCGGGTTCGCGGGAATATGTAACAACATAGCAACCGCGTATTATAGCGCCAGCCCACTCAAGGGCGTATCACGAAGGGAGTGCTTTTATGAGCAAAAAGACTGGTTTCGTCAAAGAATTCCGAGATTTCGCTGTAAAAGGCAACGCAGTTGACCTAGCTGTTGGTGTGATCATCGGTGCGGCGTTCGGCAGGATCGTCGATTCGTTGGTTAAAGACATCATCATGCCGCTGGTCAATTTCATCCTGGGTGGCTCCGTTGATTTCTCGAACAAATTCCTGGTGCTGTCGATGCCTGCCGGCTACAACGGCCCGATGACGTATGCCGACCTCACCAAGGCGGGCGCCAATGTGTTCGCATGGGGTAATTTCGTCACCATCATCATCAACTTCGTGTTGTTGGCGTTTGTGATTTTCTGGATGGTCAAAGCCATCTACAAGGCCCGCACCAAGGCCGAGGAAGCACCGGCCGCGCCGGCCGCAACGCCCGAAGACGTGGCGCTGCTTCGCGAAATTCGCGACCTGCTCAAGAAATAAGACACCGCACCAGCCCGTGTGGCCCATGCGCCACGGGCTTGCTGCCCGCTGGGTAATGATCCGCGGCGGGCGTCACCGCTTTATGCCGGTTTAGCTTTATGCCGGGTTATCAAGGTCGATGAATTCGACCTTGATGCCGAAGTGCTCGGCCACCGCCTGGCCCAGCGCCTGTGCGCCGTATCGTTCGGTGGCATGGTGGCCCGCGGCAATGAAGCCCACGCCGGTTTCGCGCGCCAGATGCACGGTGGATTCGGACACTTCGCCGGTGATGTAGGCGCTGGCGCCGGCATCCACGGCGTCGGCCAGCATGCCTTGCGCGCCGCCCGTGCACCAAGCCACGGTGGACAAGGGCTGGTCAGGGTTGCCCACAACCAGCGGTTGCCTGCCCAGGCGTTCAGCCACGCGTTCGCCCAACTGCCCCAGCGTTTGCACGCCGGCGGCCTCGCCCAGCCACACCAGATTGTCTTGCCCGCAGGTGCGCGGGGAACCGTCGTCGCGGCGCGCGGGCGCAAGGCCCAGCACGCGGGCCAGCTGCGCGTTGTTGCCCAGCGTAGGGTGCGCGTCCAGCGGCAAATGATAGGCGTACAGGTTCAGGTCGTTCTTCAGTGCCAGCGCCATGCGCGTGCGGCGCGTGCCGATGATGCGACGGTCTTCGTTGCGCCACATCCAGCCGTGATGCACGAGCACCGCGTCGGCGCCCCGCTCAACGGCCGCGCGCAGTAACGCTTCGCTGGCGGTGACACCGGTGATAATGTGTCCGACTTCGGATCGGCCCTCCACTTGCAAGCCGTTCGGACAGTAGTCCTTGAAGCGCGCGGCTTGCAGGGTGTCGTCCAGCCAGCTGGCCAGCACGTGGGAGTCCACTTTTTTCATTGCTTGTCCTATCAGAATCATGCGCCGATATTGGCTGATATTTGCTCAGGCCGTCACGGTCTGCCTGGCTATTCTATTCGTGGTCACGACCTTGCGACCCGACCTGCTGCGCC
>NZ_JBLVOL010000102.1:0-2654 GCF_053543755.1 Achromobacter semiaridum
GGCCGGGCCGCGCAGGTCGGGCCGCGCGGGTCGGGCGGGCCTGCCGACCGTCAGCGCTCAGGCATCCACCGCCTGTTCGCGTTCCGCCACGCCTTCCAGCTGATGCGTGGCAATCGACACGATGGCGCTTTCTGACGCGCGTGCTTCGGTGGTCAGGTGCTGGATCAGGTCCAGCGTGGTGGACCTGCGCGTCAGCATCAGGCAGGTCACCTCGGCGCCGATCACGCGCGTTGCATGCCAGCAGCCGGGCCGCATGCAGATGCCCTGCCCTTGCGGCACGCGAAAGGCGGCCAGCGTCGTCAGGTCGGGGCTGCCGTCGGCATTGCTGCTGGCCACCACCTGAATGATCGTGCCGGTCAGCGGCACGATGGCCTGCTGCGTCAGCAGGTGCTTTTCCAGGCTGGCGATGTCGGTCGCGCGGCTGCGGTAATTCACCCACAGCACTTCGGCGTCGCCCCCCGCGCCCGTGTTGAACACGTGTTCCTGCCAGAAGTCCGTGGCGGCGTTCGAGAACAGCGGCACGCCGTTGCCATCCGGAATCGGCTTGCCCAGCATCCAGCCATAAGGCGTGAACGCCTGCGGCGTCAGGTCATTGACTTCCAACTGCGTGTTGCTTGTCATGCGGAACCCTGTGTTGGCTTGGGCGGCGTGGCGCGTTTGGGGAATTCAGCGGCGTAATCGAAATCGCCTCGCGCAATGGCTTCGATGATGGCGGCGCGCCGGTCGGCGGCGCGTTTCAGATTGGCGGCCGTGGGCTTGACGCGGATGCGTTCCACGCAATGCCGGCCGTTATAAAAAAAGCCGATCTCGATGGACGATTCCGACGCGGGCCGGACGCCTTCGAACCCCTGGCTCATCGCCTTTCCCGTGATGGTTACTGTTGGGCGACATGATAAACGCTACGCGATGACGAGAAAAAGGCGCGACGCGCCTTCGGTGAAACCAAGCCGCGATGACGCACCGACGCACCGATGCGCCGATGCACCGATGCACCGATGCACCGATGCACCGATGCGCCGATGCGCCATCGCGGCGACCTGCTTAGCTTTCCAGCGGTTTGCGCCAGTCGTCCGACGCTTCAGTGCCGGCAATTTCGTGCGTCCACGTGATCTTGCGGTAGGCCATGGCCACCTTGATCAACTGCGTGAAGTCCGATTTGCTGGGGTCCTGCGCGTGCGGCAGCACGCTGGTGATGTCCACGATGGTGGCGTCTTCCAGTGCCGTCGTGAAGAAGTGTTCCTGCTTGCCGTCGATGGACGTGCGATACCACTTCACTTCCACTTCGGGCAGCATTTCGCCCGAGGCCAGCGCGTGGTACAGCAAGGGCGTGGCCTTGTTCAGCGCGCTGGTGAAGATGAAGGGCTTGTGCACGCGCTGGCCCGAGGGCTGACCGCTTTGCGGGTCGGTCGGGGTGTTGACGCGGTGTTCGATTTCCTGGACCAGGATCTGGTCTTCGTGGCCTTCGACGTACACGTTGCCGACCGAATCCGCGGTGAAGGCGCCTTCGGTGATGTTGCCCTGGGTTTTGCCGGAAATGCTGATATAGGCGGGAGTAGGCATGTCGATTCCTAAGTCGTCGTAGTGGGTGGCCGTGGTGGCCGGATGCCTCCCGGGGGAAGCGCTACGAGGGACTAATGCAACATCCATGCCAGGACGTGAAATAAAAAAAACTTCGCCATGGAATCAATGCCTTGCGAGGCATTTACGATAAACACAAGGCGCCGCTACCCGCGCGCTATCCCTGGTTTTCCGAGTTTTCAGGGTCGATACGGGCCAGAACTGGCTCGCTGGAAAATAAAGGCTTATAGATCAACGCGTTGCAGCGGGTCAGATTTGGCCTGATCGAGCCAGATCTGGCCCAGCTCGCTGCCATGGCCGATCAACGCTGTTTTGCACTACCTTGTCTTCCTGCCCCGCCCCGCTACAAGGACGTGGCCGATGACGCCTATGTCATACCGAAGGGCGCGTGGCACACCGTGAAGGTGATGGAACCCTGTCGGATGTTGCACATCACGATGGGCGCGGGCACGCAGCATCGGCCGGTCTAGCGTGCGCGCGCAGGATCTGGCGGTCGTCGATGGGCCAATGCAGTAGCGCCGACAATACGCCCAGCGCCATCGCGCCCAGCCAGATCAAGTCGTAGGACCGCGTCGCCTCGAACACCACGCCGCCCAGCCACACGCCCAGAAACGACCCCAGCTGATGGCCGAAGAACACGAAGCCGAACAGGGTGGTGATGTAGCGCACGCCGAACACCTGCGAGATCAGACCATTGGTCAGCGGCACCGTGCCCAGCCACACAAAGCCCATGATCGCGGCGAACGCGTAGACGGTCCATGTGGACAGGGGCAGCAACAGAAACAGGGCGATGGCGGCCGTGCGCAGCAGGTAGATGCCGGCCAGCAGATATTTGCGGCGATGCCGCGCGCCGAGCACGCCGCAAACATAGGTGCCCATCACATTGGCCAAGGCGATGATGGCCAGCGCGGCCACCGCGTCGGCCGCGCGCAGGCCCTTGTCCATCAGGTACGCGGGCAAGTGCGTGCCGATGAACGCCAACTGGAAGCCACACGCCAGAAACCCCAGGTTCAATAACCAGAAGCCCGGCCGGGTGAAGGCTTCGCCGATGGCCGCGCGCAGCGACAAAGCGGCGT
>NZ_JBLVOL010000103.1:0-2258 GCF_053543755.1 Achromobacter semiaridum
CGTGGTGCTGCTGTTGGCCGCCGTGGCCGTGGCCGCCACCGGCCGCGCCCGCGCGCGGCCGCCTGCCTAGAATGACGCGCCACTAGCTCGACACGCCACTAGAACGACACCATGTCGGCCGGGTTCAGGATGCCCATCACGCCCAGCGCACCCTTGATCAGCGGTATGGCCACCGGCGACAAATGCCGTCCCAGCGGAATGCCCGCGTGGTCAAAGCGCGTCAGCATGGCGTAGTCGGTGTTGCGTCCGGTGACGTCATCGCTGATGGCGCGGCCGATGCGCACCGTTTGCGCCACGCCGTGGCCGCTCCAGCCGTGCACCATGTACACGGGCACATCGCCCGCGCTCTTGCGGCTGTCGGTGGCGCCGTTCAGCGTCAGGTCGCTGATGCCGCTCCAGGAATACTCCAGCGCCGGTTTTTCCAATTGGGGAAACACCGTCTTGATGCGATCCAGCAGGTAGTTGTTGACGTCGCGCGGCGACCACGAGTTACCGGTGCCCTGGCCGCCGAACAGCAGCCGGTTGTTGCGCACGGGGCGGTAGTAATCAATTTGCAGCTGCGTGTCGTAGATGGGCAGGCCGGACGGAATCAACGCGTTCAGGGTATCGCCCAGCGGCGGGGTAACGGCCACGTAGGTGAAGAAGGGCACGGTGGTTGAGCTGCCCGGCATGAACTGGAACGTGGCGCTGTGCACCGCCAGCACCACGGCGCGGCGCGCTTTGATGGCGCCCTGCGCGGTGGTCACGCGCGTATTGCCCGGCGATTCGTCAATGGCGTGCGCGGCGGTGTTGTCGTACACGCGACCGCCCAGCTTGACGAAGGCGTGGATCAGCCCGCGCAGCAGCGCCAGCGGTTGTACCTGGCCGCCACCGCTGTCGACGGCCGCGCCGAAGTAGATATCGGACTTCACGTACTGCTCTTTCAATTCGTGCCGGCCGATGATCTTGACGGCCTCGTCGCCCAGGCGGCGTCGCGCGTCGGCGTTTTCGACCAGCGCGCCCATATGGCCCGCGTGCACCGCCGCCGTGACGTGGCCACGCTTGCGGTCGCAATCGAAGCCGTAGCGTTCGCGCAGGCCGTCCACGGTTTCCATGGCTTCGACCGAGGCAAATCGCCACAGCCGCCGCGCGTCGTCCAAAGGCAGGTTGTCCAGCATCGTGCCCGCTTCCCAGCGCGCCAAGCCGGGTGTCATCTGGCCGCCGTTGCGGCCGGATGCGCCCGACCCGATATGGTCTTTTTCGATCAGCACCACGTCGACGCCGGCTTCGGCCAGGTGCAAGGCGGTGGACGCGCCCAGCAGGCCGCCACCGATGACGACCACGTCGCAGTCCACATCGCCCGGCAGCGGGCCAAAGGCCGGCCACTCGGACAGCGAGGCTTCGTAGTAGTTGGCGGGCATGGGATCGGTGGGCTTGGCGTCGCGCCGCCAGTTCCAGATGCGCGGATCAATGCCCAGCCGGGTAGGCGTCGGCTGCGCATCGTGCAGCAACTGGGCGGGTGGCAGCATGGCGTCGCGCGGCGGCACGGCGGCGTTGGCAGTGGTCAGGGCGCGCGAGGTCGCGGGCCACAAGCCCAGTGCGCCGGCGGCGGTGGCCGCGGTGGCGGCCGTTGAGGCCGCCGCTGTCTTGAGGATGAATTCGCGTCGATTCAATGTCATGTCGATGTTCCTGGAATCGGGGAATGGCTCAGGCCGTGGGGGCCGGGCCGAAGCGGTTGCGGCCGGGGGCGCCGGCGGGCAGCATGAAGGGCTGAAGCAACAACGTGCCCAACACGGGCACGGCATGCAGCAAGCCCCACCAGCCGCTGCGGCCCGTGTCGTGCAGGCGGCGGATAGAGACGGCCAGCGCGGGCAGCAGCGTCAGCAGCAGGAAGCCCGCCGTGTACCAGCCGAACAGGATTTCGGGGTTGGCGATGGCCAGCGCGCGTTCCACCGCCGAGATCGCCAGCACGGCAATCAACTGGAACAGCACGAAGTACCAATATTCGCGACGCCGCGCGCGGCCCTGAAAGACGGCGTAGTGTTTGAGGGCTTGCAGATACCACTTCATGGGGGTCTCCTGGTTTGTAAAGATGTGCGCCATCCGCGCCGGGCGTGAGCGCGGGCGGCGTCATCGGCGCGCGGGGGCGCCAAGGGATTGAAGAGAATTAAGCGAAGGGCAAAGGCGAGGGAGCGCGGCAGGCCGGCGCGCCGAGCCCGTCAGCTGCCGGGGCGGTGCGCCAGCCCGGGTAGGCTGGGCGGGCCGGCATGGCCGCGCGC
>NZ_JBLVOL010000104.1:0-2068 GCF_053543755.1 Achromobacter semiaridum
CCGCTAGCCCCACGCCTCGCTCCACAGCGCCTTCACCGAGCCGGCCGCGCCTTCAGATCCGCCATCTCTTCCTGCATCAGCTGATGCGCGTAGCGCGAAAACACGCTGACCAGCCGCGTTCGCGTGTGATACGGCGGGTACAGCAGCGCCACCGTCACCGGCACCGACGGGCTGAACGGGCGCACTTCCACGCCGTTGGCCTCGTACTCTTCGCGCGCGGCCAAGGGGTTGATCAGCGCCACGCCCAGCCCCGCGCCCACCAGCGCGCACACCGACGAGCCCAGTCCTGCTTCGGCCACGGTCTGCCGTTCCACCTTGGCCGCCTTGAAGACGGCGTCGATCTTCTCGCGCAGCGGCGTGGCGCTGGGAAAGGCGATGAAGGGCTCGCCCGCGAAGTCGGCGGGCTTGAGCTTTTTCAGCTTGGTCAGGCGATGCCCCTTGGGCAGCACCGCCACGCAGTTCATCGTCATCACGGGTTCGACCTGGATGCCCGGGCTGTCGCCCGACAGCATCGCCAGCCCCGTGTCGCAAAAGCCCGAGCTGATCCAGTTGTGCACGGCGCTGGCGCTGCCTGAATGGATGGACACCATCACGTCCGGGTACTCGGTCTTGAAGGCGGCGACGATGCGCGCCAGCATGCCGCCCGCCAGTCGTGGCATGGCGGCCACGCTCAGGCGGCTGGCGCTGAACGAGCGGATGCTGGCCGCCGCCGACTCCAGGCCGGCCAGGCCGATAAAGGTTTTTTCGACCTCCTGAAAGAAGCGCGAGCCGTCTTGCGTGGGGCTCAGGCGGCTGCCATTGCGGTCGAACAAGGGAAACTGGGTGATCGCTTCCAATTGCGCTATTAAGCGGCTAACGTGCGGCTGCGAGGTGTGCACGCGCCGTGCTGCGGCCGTCATCGAGCCGGTCATCATGACGGCTCGGAAGGCCTCGATGTGTCTTAAGCCCATCCGTGGAATGGCCATATCAAATCCGTATAGAGGAATACCTGATTGGAACTGGATAAAACCATACTGCTAGTTGATACTTTTTGCCAGCCGCGGGGCTCATCGCGGGACGTGGCGGACGCCGGCCAAACCGGTGCCGCCGATCGTGAATACAAATACGCGCCGATTGCACGGCGCCAAGGGAATCAGATGAAAGCACTTGCCGCGATCTCCGTCGCTGCCGCCCTGTTGGGCAGCGCGGCCACCGCCCACGCCGAAGGCCCCAGCCGCCTGGACAAGATCCGCGAAACCGGCGTGATCACCATCGGCCACCCCGAGACCTCGGTGCCGTTTGCATATCTGGACGGCAACCAGAAGCCCGTCGGCTACACCGTGGAGATCTGCCAGGAAGTGGCCAAGCATATCCAGGCCGCGTTGAAGCTGCCCAAGCTGGAAGTGCGCTACAACCCGACGACCTCGGCCACGCGCATCCCGCTGTTGGCCAATGGCACCATCGACCTGGAATGCGGCAACACCACCAACAACCTGGACCGCCACAAGCTGGTGTCGTTCGCCCCCACGACGTTCGTGGCGCAGGTGGTGCTGGTGGCGCGCAAGGATGGCGGCGTCGATCCCAACAACCTGGAATCGTTTCGCGGCAAGACCATCGCCGCCCAGGCCGGCGGCCAGACCTTCCGCCTGATCTCCGGTCTGAACGCCAAGGGCAATCTGGGCATCACGATGGCGCCCACCAAGGACACCGCCGAAACCATCCTGATGGTGGAATCGGGCCGTGCCGCGGGTTCGGCCAACGATGACGGCATTGCCTACGGCGCCGTCGCTTCGTCCAAGAACCCCGACGCGTTCGTGATCGGCAAGAAGGGCCTGGAAATGGCGCCCTACGGCATCATGGAACCCAAGGACGACCCCGCCTTCAAGAAGGTGGTGGACGACGCCGTGCTCGATCTGATCAAGACCGGCAAGGTCGCGGCGATCTACGACAAGTACTTCAATTCGCCGATTCCCCCGAAGCAGATCAACCTGAAGTACCCGATGAGCGACGCCCTCAAGCGCGCGCTGGCCAACCCGACCGATTCGGGTGACCCCAAGGCGTACGAGTAATCAGCAGGTAGTCCGCGGGG
>NZ_JBLVOL010000104.1:2088-40432 GCF_053543755.1 Achromobacter semiaridum
CCCCCCGCGGCGGTTTTGGGGCAAGGCGCCGTGGCCGGCGCCGCCATCTAGGGCACGGGCATGAATTACAACTGGAGTTGGAGCGTATTCCTGGAGATGTCGCCGGACGGCGTGCACACCTTCCTGGAAACCATCCTGATCGGCGTGGGCTGGACATTGGCGCTGGCGCTGACGGCGTGGGTCTTTTCGCTATTGCTGGGATCCTGTCTGGGCGTGATGCGCACCGCGCAATCGCGCGTGATGAATGTGCTGGGCGCGACCTACGTCGAGCTGTTTCGCAACGTCCCGCTGCTGGTGCAGATGTTCCTGTGGTACTTCGTGCTGCCTGAATTGTTGCCCCATGCGTGGGGCTTGGCGATGAAGCAGATGCCCCAGCCGTGGGGGCAGTTTGTGCCCGCCGTGCTGTGCCTGGGCTTCTACGGGTCGGCCCGCGTGGCCGAGCAGCTTCGCGCCGGCATCCAGTCGTTGCCGCGCGGCCAGTTCCAGGCCGGCACCGCACTGGGGCTGACCGAGGTGCAGGTGTACCGCTACATCATCCTGCCCGAGGCGTTTCGTATCGTGCTGCCGCCGTTGACCTCGGAATTCATGGGCACCATCAAGTATTCATCGGTGGCGTTGACCATCGGCCTGCTGGAGCTGACCGGCCAGGCGCGGTCCATGCAGGAATTCACCTTTCACATCTTCGAGGCGTTTTCCGCCGCGACGGTGATTTACCTGATCCTCAACGGCATGGTGGTGCTGGGCATGCGCCAGCTTGAGCGGCATATCGCGGTGCCCGGCCTGATCGGCGCGGCCGGCAAAAGCGGTCCGGCCGCGGTCAAGGCCGTCGGCCTGAGCCGATAGGGGATCGCGATGGGTAAATTTGATTTCGACGTCATCTGGACCGCGCTGCCCTACCTGTTCCAGACGGGCATGACATTCACCTTGACGCTGACGGCGCTGGCCGCCGTGATGGGCCTGGCGCTGGGCACGCTGCTGGCGATGATGCGGCTGTCGCGCTTCAAGCTGCTGTCGGTACCGGCGGGCATCTACGTCAACGTGATGCGGTCCATCCCGCTGTTGCTGGTGATCTTCTGGTTCTACTTCCTGGTGCCGTACATGGCGGCGTGGGTGGTTGGGTCGCCGACGCCGCTGCGCGTGGGGGCGTTCAATTCCGCGGTCATCACGTTCACGATGTTCGAGGCCGCGTACTTCTGCGAAATCATGCGCGCGGGCATCCAGTCCATTGCGCGCGGCCAGGTGTCGGCCAGCATGGCGATCGGTCTTACGCCATGGCAAGGCATGCGCTATGTGGTGCTGCCGCAGGCGTTTCGCAACATGGTGCCGGCGCTGCTGACCCGCGTGATCATCCTGTTTCAGGACACGTCGCTGGTCTACGTGCTGTCGCTGACCGACTTCCTGGGCGCGGCCTCCAAGATCGGCCAGCGCGATGGCCGCCTGGTCGAGCTCTACCTGTTCGTGGCGGTGGTGTATTTCGTGATCTGCTTCACGGCGTCCCGCCTGGTCAAACTGCTGGAAAAGCGCACCCGCGTGCTGCGATAGGGTTTAACGATGCAACTGTTTCCGAATACCCCGATGATCGAGATCAACCAGGTCAGCAAGTGGTATGGCTCCTTTCAGGTGCTGGATGAATGCACGACGAAAGTCGGCAAGGGCGAGGTCGTGGTGGTGTGCGGGCCGTCCGGCTCGGGCAAGTCCACGCTGATCAAGACCGTGAACGCGCTTGAACCCTTTCAGAAGGGCGACATCGTGGTCAACGGCATTTCGGTGGGCGACCCGCGCACCAACCTGCCCAAGCTGCGTTCGGTGGCCGGCATGGTGTTCCAGCACTTTGAGTTGTTCCCGCATCTGTCGGTGACCGAAAACCTGTGCCTGGGCCAGACCAAGGTGCTGGGGCGCGGCAAGCAAGAGGCCCGCGCGCGGGCGCTGACGCTGCTGGAACGCGTGGGCCTGTCGGCGCACAAGGACAAGCATCCCGGCGAACTGTCGGGCGGCCAGCAGCAACGCGTGGCGATTGCGCGTGCGTTGTCGATGGACCCGGTCGTGATGTTGTTTGACGAGCCCACCTCGGCGCTGGACCCCGAGATGGTCAACGAAGTGTTGGACGTCATGACCGACCTGGCCGGCGAAGGCATGACGATGATGGTGGTAACCCACGAAATGGGGTTTGCCCGCCGCGTTGCCGACCGTGTGATTTTCATGGACGGCGGCAAGATCGTCGAAGACTGCGTCAAGGACGAATTCTTCGGCAATGTCGAGGAGCGTGCCCCGCGCACGCGCCAATTTCTTTCCAAAATTTTGCAGCATTGATTCCCATGACCCAGCGGACTCCCGCCGACACCCCGACCGTGCCTGTCGACCTGCGCAGCGACACCGTCACCCACCCCACCCCGGCCATGTACGAGCGCATGCGTACCGCGCCGATTGGCGATGACGGCCTGGATGGCGACCCGTCGGTGCGCGCGCTGGAAGCGCACGTGGCCGCACGCCTGGGCAAGGAAGCCGGGCTGTTCGTGCCCAGCTGCACCATGGCCAACCTGCTGGCGGTGTTGGCGCAAACCCAGCGCAACGAACAGGTGGTGCTGGAATCGTCGGCCCACATGTATACGTCGGAGCGCGGCGCGGCCACCTTCACCGGCTTGTTCTATCAAGGCGTGTCCGGCACGGACGGCGCGATGGACCTGAACCGGCTTGAAGAGGCGCTGCTGTCAGGCGGTCACCGCTTGAAGACGTCGTTGGTGGCGATGGAAACGTCGCACAACAACGCCGGCGGCGCGGTGCTGCCGCTGGAGCATATGCGCACGGTGCATGGCATGGCGCAAGCGGGCGGTATCCCCGTGCACCTGGACGGCGCGCGCCTGTTCAACGCAGCCGTGGCGCTGGGCGTTCCCGCCAACGAGATCACGCAGTACGCCGACACGGTGTCGCTGTGCCTGTCCAAGGGCCTGAGCGCGCCCGTGGGCGCGGTGCTGGTGGGCGGCAAGGCCGTGATCGCCAAATCGCGCACGCTGCGGCGCATGCTGGGCGGCACGCAGCGCCAGTCGGGCATCATGGCGGCCGCCGGCCTGGAAGGCGTGCAGACGATGACGGACCGCCTGGTCGAAGACCACGTGCGCGCGCGCCGCTTGAGCGACGGCATCAATCGTCTGGCGCCGGCGTTGTCGGCCACGGTGCCGCAGACCAATATCGTGCAGGTCGAGACGGCGGATTCGGGCATGACCAATACGCAGTGGGTCGCCGCCTTGCAAGCCGAAGGGCTGCTGACGCGCCCGTGGGGCCGCTCGCGGCTGCGTTGCGTCACGCATCGCCACATCGCGGACGAGGACATCGACACCGCGGTGCAAGCCTTTGCGGCAGTGCTGAAAAAACGCTGAAAAGGCGCTGAATAAACCCCGCGGTCCGGCGCTGAAAATTGCGCTTGAAACCTCGTGTTGATCGACGCCGCCGGCACGTTCCGGCGGTGCGATAATGCCGCATGTCCACGACTCATCTCACCCGAAAAGACTATTTCTGCGCACTGGCGGTCGTGGTCATCTGGGGCCTTAATTTTGTTGTCATGAAGGTCGGCATGCGGGGCTTGTCCCCCATGATGCTGGGCGCGCTTCGGTTCGCGCTGGCAGCCTTCCCCCTGATCCTTTTCGTGCGTCGGCCGCAGCTGCCGTGGCACTGGATCGCCGCCTACGGGCTGGTGCAGGGGTTGGGCCAATTCGGCCTGTTGTTCACCGCGTTGAAATTCGGCATGCCGGCCGGCATGGCCTCGCTGGTCATCCAGACGCAGGCGTTCTTTACCTTGCTGCTGGCCGCGCCGGTGCTGGGCGAGCGCGCGCGGCGGCATCACTGGATCGGGCTGGGCGTGGCCGCGCTGGGGCTGGCCGTGATCGCCGGCGGGCGGGGCGAGGGGCCGGGCCAGATGACGATGCTGGGCTTTGCGCTGACGCTGGGCGGCGCGTTCATGTGGGCGGCGTCCAACATGATCGTGCGGCTGGCCAGCCGCAAGGCGCCCGGTTATGACCCCTTTGCGTTCATCGCCTGGAGCAGCGCCGCGCCGGTGCTGCCGTTCTTGCTGCTGGCCGTGCTGATCGACGGCTGGGAGCCGGTGGTGGGCATGATTACCGGCATGGGCTGGGGCGAGGCGCTGTCAGTGCTGTACCTGGCGGTGCTGGCCACGCTGGTGGCCTACACGCTGTGGACCCGCCTTCTGACCCGCCACCCCGCGGCCAAGATCGCGCCGTTTTCGCTGCTGGTGCCGGTGGTGGGCCTGTGGGCGGCGTCGATGGCCTTTGGCGAACAGTTGCAGCCGTTGCAATGGCTGGGGGCGGCCGGTGTGCTGGCCGGCCTGATCATCAACCAGGTGGGCGGGCGGTGGCTGCGCAACCGGTGATCGAAATTCGGTGATCGAAACCCGTGACCGGAACGGGTCACAACCCCGCCCCGCCGGCCTGCCAAACCCGGTAATGCAACACTCATCCCTCGGCCGGCCGGACTAGCCCTTCACGGCGAGCCGGTTTTGTTGCTTACACCTGCTCAAATCGGATGTAACGCTTGTCGGTGTACTCGCGGCGCGTCGTGATTTCTTGCACCGACGCGCCCGGCGGGCCGCGCCGCAGCCATTCAAGCATGTGGTCAACCTGGTCTGGCGTGCCCTGCACCAGGGCCTCGACCGTGCCGTCCAGCAAGTTCTGCACCCAGCCCGTCACACCCAGCATATGAGCGCGCCGCACGGTCGCGTGGCGATACCCCACGCCTTGCACCGTGCCGCTGACTGACACAAGAACGGTTTCGATATGGGAGTCGGTTTTAGGGTCTTGCATGGATTTTCCTTCGGATGATGCGCCGCCATTGGGATGAATAGGCGGATATGGCTACAGCGGATGGTCTATAGGCCCCGTGGGCATCGAAGCGATACGTTAGTGCTCATGTCAAAACGTGCCAACGGGAACACCCGCTACCAGAGCTTGGAGAAGCCATTATGGAAGAGACCAGTTTGTTGTCGGAAGCTGAGACAGCGCGCTACAGGGATCAGGGTTACCTGGCCCTGAAGGACATGTGTCCGCAGGACGAGGTGGGCTATATCCGCCGCACCCTGCTGGATCTGTTCGCGAACAAGACGGGATACAACGAGGGTGCGCAGTACGACTTCGTGAGCCGGGACGATCCGTCCAAGCCCGCCAAGTTTCCCAGCCTGCACGATCCGCGTCATTATGCCCCCGGTCTGCTCAAGACGACTTACCACGAGCGCACGCTGGACCTGGCGCGGCAACTACTGGGCGAAGAGGCGGCGCTGTACGGCGAGCACGCCCTGCTCAAGCCCGGCCCGTTCGGCCCCGAGACGCCGTGGCACCAGGACGAGGCGTTCCGTTCGCCCGACTTTGTCTACAACGAACTGAGCATTTGGCTGGCGCTGCAACCGGCGACCGTGGAAAACGGCTGCATGCAGTTCATTCCCGGGTCGAACAAGTGGGACGTGCTGGAACACCGCTCGCCCGGCGGCGACAAGACCCTGCATCCGCTGGAATGCTGCGGCGACTTCCGCCGCGACCAGGCCGTGGCCGAACCGCTGGACCCGGGCGGCATCACCGTCCATGACGCGCGCACGCTGCATTTCACGGGGCCGAATACGTCGCCGTCGCCGCGTCTGGCGTACATCCTGATCTACAACACGCCGCCGGTCTACAAGCCGGGGCGCCGTGAATTTCCGTGGCTGGAAGGCCGCTGGACCGACAGCCAGACGCGTAAAAAACAATGGCACAAGCGCGGCGGTCTGGCCGTGGATGTGATGCGCCGGCTGCCGGGCGCGCGGCTGACCAGCCCGCGTTGGGTGGCGTGGGCAACGATCCGCGCGGTCAGCAAGGTCTGGCCGCGATAGCTTGGGTGGACAGGGGGCCGAAAGAGCCCCGGTCAGAGGGGGGCGAACGGGGCCGGCAAGCAGCGCTTGCCGGCCTCGGCGCGTATACTGGGCGGCGCCGCAGGTCCTGTCACCCAGGCGTTGCGGCGAGGCCGCCCGCAGCCGGCGGCTCCAGATTCTAAAAATACGAAACGCAGCTGGCGCACCTCTATCACTCCTCAGACCTCTCATGACCGCTAACCTTTCTACGATCACCTGCATCGAAGATTTGCGCGCCATTGCGCAAAAGCGCGTGCCGCGCATGTTCTACGACTACGCCGATTCCGGCGCCTGGACCGAAGGCACCTACCGCGCCAATGAAAGCGATTTTCACAAGATCAAGCTGCGCCAGCGCGTGGCGGTGAACATGGAAGGCCGGTCGTTGCGCACCACGATGGTGGGCCATGACGTGGTGATGCCGCTGGCGATTTCGCCCACCGGCCTGACCGGCATGCAGCATGCCGACGGCGAGATCCTGGCGGCCAAGGCGGCGGCGGATTTCGGCGTGCCGTTCACCTTGTCCACGATGAGCATCTGCTCGTTGGAAGACGTGGCAGAGGCCACCAAAAAGCCGTTCTGGTTTCAGCTGTACGTGATGCGCGACCGCGAATTCGTGGCCAACCTGATCGATCGCGCCAAGGCCGCCGGCTGCACCGCGCTGGTGCTGACGCTGGACTTGCAGATCCTGGGCCAGCGTCACAAGGACATCAAGAATGGCCTGTCGACACCGCCCAAGCCCACGCTGCGCAACCTGATCAACCTGGCCACCAAGCCGCGCTGGTGCATGGGGATGCTGGGCACCAAGCGCCGCACGTTCGGCAATATCGTCGGCCACGCCAAGGGCGTCAGCGACCTGTCGTCGCTGTCCTCCTGGACGGCCGAGCAATTCGACCCGCGCCTGAGCTGGGACGACGTGGAATGGATCAAGCAGCGCTGGGGCGGCAAGCTCATCATCAAGGGCATCCTGGACGTGGAAGACGCGCATCTGGCCGCCAATAGCGGCGCGGACGCGCTGATCGTCAGCAACCACGGCGGGCGCCAGCTGGACGGCGCCATGTCGTCGATCGCGGCGTTGCCGGCGATTGCGGATGCGGTGGGCTCGAAGATCGAAGTCTGGATGGACGGCGGCATCCGGTCCGGCCAGGACATCCTGAAAGCGGTGGCGCTGGGCGCGCGCGGCACGATGATCGGCCGCGCCTTCCTGTACGGCCTGGGCGCGTACGGCCAGGCGGGCGTGACCCGCGTGCTGGAACTGCTTTACAAGGAAATGGATACGACGATGGCGCTGTGCGGCCGCCGCAACCTTGAAGTGGGCGACCGCAGCATCCTGCTGCCGGGTACGTACCCGACCTGAGGCGCGGCGCCCGTGCGCGCCATGCGATGTGATCGAACCGCCGTTCGCGGCGGCCCCTTTCTACATACCGCGCACCCCGCGCACCCCGCGCACCAAGCGCACCAAGCGCACCAAGCGCACCGCGCGGACGACGCGGACTACGCCCCGTTGCCGGCGCCCAAGTACTGGCTGGGCCGCCGCAGCGCCGGGTCGAACGGATTGATCTGCGCCCCCACGGCGTCCGCTTCCCGGCGCAGCATTTCAACGATCAGCGGCAGCCGCTCGTCGTTGATGCGTTCGATGGGGGCGGCCACGCTCAGCGCCGCCACCGTGACGCCGTTGCGGTCATGGACCGGCACCGCCAGCCCCGCGATGTTCGGAAACACGCCCTGCCCTTGGCTGCGCGCGTACTGCAATTGCTGGCATTCCTGGATGCGCACCCGCATCGAGATTTCATCGACGAAACCCAGATGGTGCAGCCGTGGAATGTTGAAGCGGATGACCTCTTCGCGCTCCGCCTCCGGCAAGCTGGCCAGCAGCACCAGGCCGCCCTGGCCCATGCCCAGCGGCACGCGTCCGCCGATGTCTCCGGTATGCGAACGCACCGGAAAAGCCCCGTCCACCCGGTCTACGCAGACCGCGTCAAAGCCGCTGCGCACCAGCAAAAAAATGGTGTCGTTCAGCATGCCCGACAGGCGCAGCATCGCGGGGCGGTACAGCGTGCGCAAGCTG
The DNA here is from genome assembly GCF_053543755.1 of Achromobacter semiaridum. Taxonomy (NCBI): domain Bacteria; kingdom Pseudomonadati; phylum Pseudomonadota; class Betaproteobacteria; order Burkholderiales; family Alcaligenaceae; genus Achromobacter; species Achromobacter semiaridum. The sequence continues at coordinate 10,038 of NZ_JBLVOL010000104.1, forward strand.
GACTGATGCGTGCCCGCCGCAGCCGCCAGGGCAAAGAAGGCCACACTCAGCTGGTACCCCTTGCTTTGCGCGGGCTGCTCCACCACGCCTTCCTGCATCAGCCCTTGCAGCACGCGATGCACCGTGGCCTGCGCCTGGCCGGTACGCGCGGCGATGTCGGTCAGCCGCAGCTTTTCACCCTTGGCATCGGCCAACACGTGCAGCACCGCAAACGCACGTTGCAAGACTCCCTGGCCGCTGGAATCGTCCGCTGTCTCAGTTTTCTTCATCCGATGATTCCGTTAAGCAAAATAACCAGCGTCATTTTTAGCAGTAAATTCGGCTCAATGGAAATCTCCGACTGAAAATTCGATTCCTCGGAAAACCCTAATTGACCACGCATTTTGGCAAATCCTAGACTGCCCCATCGATAAGCCGCCAACGCGCCCGGCAACCGGGCCAACGCGCGGCACAACGCCCGCATCGGGCGACGGGGTTTGGAAAATGTCATTTCTGCGGCTGGACAACGTCTCGAAGAACTACGGCGACCTGCGCGTCGTTTCCGACCTGAACCTCACCGTTGAAAAGGGGGAATTCGTCTCGCTGCTCGGCCCGTCCGGTTGCGGCAAGACCACCACCTTGCAGATGATTGCCGGCTTTGCCGACGTCACCCAGGGCGTCATCACGCTGGATGGGCGCGACATCACCCACGCCAAGCCCAACACGCGCGGTCTGGGCATCGTGTTCCAAAGCTACGCCCTGTTTCCGCACCTGACCGTGGCCGACAACGTGGCCTTCGGCTTGAAGATGCGCAAGGTGGAACGCGCCGAGCGCGCCGAACGCGTGCGCGAGGCCCTGGCGCTGGTCAAGCTGGACAAGCACGCCGACCGCTATCCGCGCGAGCTCTCGGGCGGCCAACGCCAGCGCGTGGCGCTGTCCCGCGCACTGGTCATCCGCCCGCCCGTGCTGCTGCTGGACGAGCCGCTGTCCAACCTGGATGCCAAGCTGCGCGAAGACATGCAGTTTGAATTGCGCGGCATCCAGAAGAAGATCGGCACCACCACCGTGATGGTCACGCACGACCAGGCCGAAGCGCTGTCCATCAGCGACCGCGTCGTCGTCATGCAGGACGGCCGCGCCACGCAGGTCGACGCGCCGTTTCGCATGTACGAACATCCGCAAACCGAATTCATTTCGCGCTTTGTGGGCAAGACCAACCTGTTGCCGGGCCGAGTCACACGCTGCGGCGCGCAGGCCGAAATCGAAACCGGCGCGCTACGCGTGCTGGTCGACGGCGAAGGCCTGCGCCACGGCGACAACGTGCAGCTGTCGCTGCGCCCCGAAAAACTGGTGCCGGTACCCGCCGGCCAGGGCAAGCTGGCCTGTGTGGTCAGCACGCGCTACTTCCTGGGCAGCCAGTGGATGTACGACCTGGATTCGCCGGTGGGCACGCTGACCGTGCTGACGCCCAACGACGGCCGCCGCCCGCATGACGACGGCGAGGCCATCGGGCTGGACTGGGCCGAAGGCGTGCTGCGCGTGCTGCGCGCGCCTGCCGTGGAAAAGGCCGCCTGACATGGCAACGCTGACTCAAGCCGCCACCGGCCCCAAGCCGCGCAACGACGGCCTGCTGGCCATCCTGGGCTCCATTCCGCTGACCATTGTCTTTGTGACGCTGGTGCTGACCCCGCTGGCGCTGACCTTCGTGCTGTCGTTCCGGCCGTTCGACTACGGCGCGGGCATCTTGCCCGGCCACACGTTCGAACACTATCTGGCCGTGGTCACCGACAGCTACTTTCTGGAAATCTTCTGGCGCACCTTCTGGATCGCCGGCCTCACCACGCTGGTCTGCGTGCTGATCGGCGCGCCCGAAGCCTACATCCTGTCGCGCATGGGCAAGCCCTGGCGGTCCATTTTCTTGCTGGTCGTGCTGTCGCCCTTGTTGATATCGCTGGTGGTGCGCGCGTTCGGCTGGAGCATGCTGTTGGGTCCAAGCGGTGCCATCGGCCGCGCGGCCGCCGCCCTGGGCATGGGGTCGCTGCTGTACACGCCCACCGCCGTCATCATCGGCCTGGTGCACGTGATGCTGCCCTTCATGGTGATTCCCGTGTGGACGTCGCTGCAAAAGCTGGACCCCACCGTCGAGCACGCCGCGCTGTCGCTGAACGCATCGCGCTTTCAGACGCTGACGCGCATCGTGTTGCCGCAAGCCATGCCCGGCATTCTGTCGGGCAGCCTGATTGTGTTCGGCCTGTCGGCCAGCTCGTTTGCGATCCCCGCGCTGTTGGGCGGGCGGCGGCTGAAGATGGTCGCCACCGTCGTGTACGACGAATTCCTGACCGAATTGAATTGGCCGCTGGGCGCGGCCATCGCCATCGTGCTGCTGGTGCTCAACGTCATCATCATGATGGCGTACAACCGCGTCGTCGAGCGCTCTTACCGACGCAGCCTGGGCTAGCCGACAAGGAACCAACATGCAGAAAAACGGCCCTTTCGCGCTGGCATTCAACTTTCTGGTGGTGGCGTTCGTGCTGGCGCCGCTGGTCATCGTGTGCCTGGTGGCGTTCACGCCCGACACCACGCTGACCGTGCCCACCACCAGTTTTTCGCTGCGCTGGTTTCGCGCGGTGTTCGATCACCCGAACTTCATGCAGGCGTTTCAGAACAGCCTGTGGCTGGCCTTGCTGTCGGCCACGATCGCCGTGTGCCTGGCCGTGCCGGCCGCCATCGCCATTACGCGTTACCGCTTCCCGGGCCGCGATGTGCTGAATGGCCTGTTCCTGTCGCCGCTGATGATTCCGCACCTGGTGCTGGGCGTGGCGCTGCTGCGCTTCTTCGCGCTGATGGGCATGGCCGGCAGCTTTTCGTGGCTGGTGGCCGCGCACGTTGTCGTCATCACGCCGTACGTGATGCGGCTGGTGATTGGCGCGCTGGTCGGCTTCGACCGTTCCATTGAACACGCGGCGCTGTCGCTGGGCGCCAGCCGCGCCACCGTGTTCTTCCAGATGACCTTGCCGCTGATCATTCCCGGCGTGTCCGGCGGCTGGTTGCTGGCCTTCATCAACAGCTTCGATGAACTGACCATGTCGGTGTTCATCACCGCGCCTTCCACCATCACGTTGCCCGTGCGCATGTACATGTACGCCACCGAATCCATCGACCCGATGATGGCGGCCGTGTCGGCACTGGTCATCCTGTTGACCGCCGTCACCATGCTGCTGCTGGACCGCGTATACGGCCTGGACCGCGTGTTGGTGGGGCAGAAATGAAACCCTTGCCGTTGGCGAAAAGAGAGGCGCCGACATCATGGCAATACTGAAACGCCTGGCGGAATCCGGCCGGCCCGCCGTCCCGTTCACCTTGAACGGGCAAGCCTGTACCGCGCTGGCCGGCGACACCGTACTGACCGCCGTGCTGACCCAGGCAGACTGCGTGCGCCATTCCGAATTCAGCGGCGCCCCGCGTGCCGGTTTCTGCATGATGGGCGCCTGCCAGGACTGCTGGATGCAGCTTGAAGACGGCTCGCGCCTGCGTGCCTGCTCAACCTTTATCGAACCCGACATGCGCCTTTTGACCGTGCCCATGGCGCCCGCCGCCGTGCCGGGCACGCTGGCGGCGGCACCCTGGCCCGAGGACGACATCGCATGAGTATCGTGATGCCCGTCATCGTAGGTGCCGGCCCTGCCGGCGTGCGCGCCGCCCAGGCCCTGGTCGCGCATGGCCTGCGGCCTGTCATCCTGGACGAAGCGCCGCGCGCCGGTGGCCAGATCTACCGCCAGCCGCCACCCGGATTTCAACGCCCGAAGTCCGCGCTGTACGGCTTTGAACATCGCAAGGCCGACGCCGTGCATCGCGCCATGGCCGCCTTGCAGCCGCACGCCGACTATCGCCCCGGCAGCCTGGTGTGGAATGTGGAAGGCAAGACGCTGGACGTCGTGCAAGACGGCGTCAGCACCGCCGTGCCCTACACCCACCTGATCCTTGCCACCGGCGCCACCGACCGCGTGCTGCCCTTTCCCGGCTGGCTGACGCCCGGCGTCTACACCCTGGGCGGTTCGCAGGTAGCGTTGAAATTCCAGGGCTGCGCCATCGGGTCAAGCGTGGTCTTCATGGGCACCGGGCCGCTGCTTTACCTGGTGGCCTATCAATACGCCAAGGCCGGCGCCCAAGTGGCCGCGGTGCTGGACACCGCCCGCTTTGCAGACCGCCTGGCCGCGTTGCCCGGCATGCTGCGCGCGCCCGGGCTGCTGGCCAAGGGGCTGTACACCATGGCCTGGCTGCGCGCGCATGGCGTGCCGCTGCATAGCGGCGTGCGGCCCGTTGCCGTGCACGGCAAGGACCGCGTGTCGGCCGTAACCTATCGCCAAGGCAAGCGCGATCACACCGTGCCCTGCGACGCACTGGCGTACGGCCTGGCGCTGCGTTCCGAAACCCAGCTGGCCAGCCTGGTCGGCTGCGAATTTGAATTCAATGCGCGCGATAGAAACTGGACGCCCCGCCGCGACGTTGCGGGGCGCGGCAGCGTGCCCGGCGTCTATGTCGCCGGTGACGGCGCCGCCATCGCCGGCGCCGACGCCGCCGAACTCGCGGGCGAACGCGCCGCGTTGGCGCTGCTGCAAGACATTGGCCAACCCATCGACGCGGCCCGCGCCCGCGTGCTGGAAGCGCGTTTGGCCGCCAATGTCCGCGTGCGCGCGGCACTGGAACGCGCCTTTCCCTTCCCCGAGGACTGGGCCGCAACCATCGCCGACGACACCGTCATCTGCCGCTGCGAAGACGTAACCGCCGGCACGGTGCGGCGCGCCGTCATCGACACGGGCGCGCAAGAGCTGAACCGCCTGAAAGCGCTGACACGCGTCGGCATGGGCCGCTGCCAGGGCCGCATGTGCGGCGCGGCGGCGGCCGAGGTGCTGGCGCAAGCCTGCGGCCTCAGCCCGGCCCAAGTGGGCCGCTTGCGCAACCAGCCGCCCGTCAAGCCGGTGCCCGTGCGCGTGGTGTGCCTGGAGCGCCCGGACAAGGTGTCGGCATGACGCAGCGCATCGACACCGAAGTGGCCATCATCGGCGGCGGCATCGTCGGCGGCAGCGCCGCGCTCTTCCTGCGCCGCGCCGGCGTGCCCGTTGTGTTGCTGGAAGCCGCCCTGTGCGGCGCACGCGCCAGCGGCGTCAACTACGGCGGCGTGCGGCGGCAAGGGCGCGGGCTGGAACAGATGCCCCTGGCCCGACGCGCACACGAACTGTGGGGTCAACTGCCATCGCTGATTGGCATCGATGGCGAATACGTCCGCTCAGGCCACTTGAAACTGGCTGCTTCCGATGCCGACATGGTGCTGCTGGACACCTATCGGCAGCGCACGCGCGGCTACGGCATGCACCTGCAAATGCTGGACCGCCGCGACCTGGCGCGCCGCTTTGGCTGGCTGGGCCAGGACGTCGCGGGTGGGTCCTTCTGCCCCGAAGACGGCCACGCCAATCCCAGGTTGGTGGCACCGGCGTTCGCGCGCGCGGCGGCGGCGCTGGGCGCCGATGTGCGCGAAGGTGCGCGCGTCACTCAAGCCGACCACGACGGCACGCACTTCATCGTGCGCGCGGATGGGCTGGAAGTGCGCGCGCGCTTTCTCTTGAACTGCGCCGGTGCCTGGGCCGGCCGCTTTGCAGAGCACTTCGGCGAAGCCGTACCCGAAACGGCCATCCACCCTTTGATGATGGTTACTGAACCGCTGCCCGTCTTCATGGACGTCAGCCTGGGCATACAAGGCGGTGGCATCTACGCGCGCCAGGGCGCGCGCGGCAATTGCGTCATCGGCGGTGGCCGTGGCGTGTCCACCGACCCCGACTACGCACGGCCCGGCCGCGCCGGCCTGGGCACGCTGATGGCCAACGCCACCCGGCTGCTACCCGTGCTGCGCGGCGCGCAGGTTATCCGCTTCTGGACCGGCGTGGAAGGCAACATGCCTGACCACAATCCCGTGCTGGGCCCCAGTGCCCGAGTCCCGGGATTGTTCCACGCCTTCGGCCTGTCCGGTGCCGGTTTCCAGATCGGCCCCGCCGTGGGCGAAGTGCTGTCCGACCTGGTCCTGCACGGCCAGTCCCCGATTCCTATCGATGCCTTTTGCATTGAACGATACGCGGCCGCCGCTCACGGCGCCGTGGCTCGGCCTGAACGTATTCGTGAGCAAACGCAGGAGTCACCATGATGCATAAGAAACAGGGCACATCGCGCCTGAGCAAGGGGAAGCGGCTGCTGGGCGCGGCAACGTTGGCGTTGCTGTCCGCAGGGGCCATGGCGCAGCAGAAGACCTTGTACGTCGGCATGAACGGCGGCGACATGGAACGCGCCTTCACGCAATACGTTTTCCCCGATTTCGAGAAAGCCAACAACGTGAAGATCGTCGTCGTGCCCGGCACGTCGACCGACGTGCTGGCCAAGGCGCAAGCCTACAAAGACAACCCGCAGATGCACGTCATGTTCCTGGACGACGGCATCATGGCACGCGCCATTTCCATGGGCCTGTGCCAACAGCTGAACGATGACCCCGTCCTGAAAGAGCTCTACCCCACCGCCGTGATGAAAGACCGCATGGCTGCCGGCATCGACATCGGCATGACCGGCCTGGGCTACAACACCAAGATGTTTGCCGACAAGGGCTGGGCTCCGCCCACGTCCTGGATGGACCTGGCCGACCCCAAGTACAAAGGCAAGGTCGTATTTCAGTCCGCATCCGGCAGCACCTTCGGCCTGCACGGTTTCCTGATGTTCAACCGCATCCAGGGCGGCGACGACAAGAACTATGAACCCGGCTTCAAGAAGTGGCCCGACACCATCGGCCCCAACGTGCTGGAATACATTCCCAACTCGGCCAAGCTGGCCGAAATGATCCAGTCCAACGAAGCCGCCATCTTCCCCCTGACCCCCACCGCCATCGCCCGCCTGAAAAAGCGCGACATTCCGGTGGAATACGCCCAGCCCAAGGAAGGCTCCGTCATCCTGATGGTGGGCGAATGCGTCATCGCCAAGAACAGCGAACCCGAACTCTCGCAAAAATTGGCGCTGTACCTCTTGTCCGCCAGCGCGCAGGCCAAGGCGCTGGAAATGGGCGGCCACTTCCCGTCCAACAAAAACGTCAAGGCGCCCGCCGACAGCGCCGACGCGCTCAAGCGCTTCCAGGGCTACATGGAAAACGCCAAGATCCTGGATTGGGACCAGATCAACACTGCGCGCCCCGCCTTCAACGCCCGCTGGAACCGCACCGTCGAACGTTGATAAGATCTTGCAGCGCGCGCCTGTGGATAAACCGCAAGCGCGCTCGCAAGCAAGCGCCTGCCTGCGTGCGCCCGGTACGCGCGTCTCCTACACGCGTCTGCTACGCGCGTCTGCTAACGCGCGTCTGCTAACGCGCGTCCGCCAACAAGGAACCTCTGCATGCGGCTCATCATCAATTCCGGCGGCCCCGCCGCCATCGACGCGTGGCGCGCACAGTTCCACGCCTTCGCGCCGCAGTTGGACGTGGTCGGCTGGCATGAAGACGTCGCGCCTGACAGCGTCGATTACGCGTTGGTGTGGGCGCCCGAGGCCGGCCGCCTCGCCACGTTTCCCAACCTGAAGCTGATCATCAGCGCCGGCGCCGGCGTCGACCACATCCTGGCCGACGCCGAGCTACCCCGGCACCTGCGCATTGCCCGCATGGTCACCGCCCGCACCCAAACCGAAATGGCCGAATTCGTGCTGACGTCCGCGCTGATGCTCACGCGCGACATCAAGCGCGTGGTGAACAACCAGGCACGCCAACATTGGGAACTGTTCGACTCCCTGCGCGTTGCCGCGGACGTACGCGTCGGCATCATGGGCCTGGGCCACCTGGGCGTCGCCGCCGCGCAACTGCTGTCACGCGTCGGCTTCCCCGTCAGCGGCTGGTCACGCGGCGCCAGCCAACTCGACGGCCTGCCGTCCTATGCGGGCCAAGCCCAGTTCGGCCAATTCCTGGCCAACACCGACCTGCTGGTCTGCCTGCTGCCCGCCACCGAGGCCACCAAAGGCATCCTCAACGCCACCACGCTATCGCAGCTGCCGCCCGGCGCCAGCCTGATCAACGCCGGCCGTGGCACGCATATGGTCACGCAAGACGTCATCGCCGCGCTGGACAGCGGCCAATTGCACCAAGCGGTGCTGGACGTTTTCGAACAAGAGCCGCTACCGGCGGATTCCCCCTTGTGGACGCACCCGCAGATCATCATCACGCCCCATTGCGCGGCGATCCCCGACCGCAAGGAACGCGCCCGTCACACCGCCTGGCTGATCGAGGCCAACGAGCGCGGCGATGCGCTACCCAACATCTACGATCCGCTGCGCGGATATTGAGCGCACACCCAAGAGGCGTCCATCCCGGCCGGCCCGGGGCGGGCCCCGCAAGATTTTCCCGCGCACCACCACCGCCGCGCCTTGCGTCAAAAGAACCCCCGCAACAAAAAAAACCGCAAAATCCGCAAATCCCGCGAAGCTACATTGCCCTCCAAGGAGCAAGCATGAAGCCCGAAACCCGATCCCTCTATACCGACCGCCTGGACCCCGTCCTGCGCTGGCTTGCCGCCCACCCTGACGCCGACCCCGATCTGCACCAGCTGGCCGACCTGGCCTGCCTGTCGCCGTATCACTTTCACCGGGTCTACCGCGCCATGATGGGCGAAACGGTCAACGCCACCGTCCAACGCATCCGCATGCATCGCGCCGCCGCTGCATTGGCCGATTCCCAGGCGCCGTTAAGAGCCATTGCACAACGCGCCGGATACGATTCCGACGCGGCCTTCAATCGGGCATTCGGCAACTTCTTCGGCACCCCGCCCGGGCGCTACCGCGCCGCGCGTTCCCAACCCCTAGCCCTTCAGGAGCATGCCGTGTACCCCATCGCCATCGAAAACTTCCCCGGTGCCACCCTTGCCGTTCTGCCCCACCAAGGCAGCTATCAAGACATCGGCTCCGTCTTCACCCGCGCCTTCATGCTGGCCTACGGCCGTGGCATCGCCGACCCCGCAGCCCCCGGATTCGGCGTCTACTTCGACGACCCCGAACAAGTCCCCGAAAACAAATTGCGATCCCTGGCCGGCATGGCCGTCAACGTTGACGCCGACCTGGGAGAAGAACTGCAACGCCACATCATTGCCCCCTGCCGCTGCGCCATCCTCACCTACACCGGCCCCTACAACGAAATGGCCAAGCCCTACCAATGGATGTTCTCTGAATGGCTACCCGCCAGCGGCCATCTGCCCGCCGACATCCCCATGTTCGAGCAATACCTGAACGACCCCCGCAGCACCCCGCCCGCCCAACTGCAAACCCGCATCTGTCTGCCCCTGAAATAACGCAGGCGCACGGCACCACTCGCTACCCCAGCACGCCGGCCAGGTACTGCCTGAGCCACGCGTGCGCCGGGTCATCCTGATAGCGCTCGTGCCAGTACAACGACACCGTGATCTGCGGCAACGTCAACGGCACCTTCTGCGTTACGATCCGCGCCGCGCCCGACATCGCGCGTGCAACGCTCACCGGCATCGTCGCTATCAAATCCGACCCTTCAACAATGAACGGGCACACCAGATAACTCGACAACGTCGCCACGATCTTGCGGCTGCGGTTCTGCCCCATCAGAATGCGATCGATCGCCGTGCTGAAATAACGCGTGTGCGCCGCCAGGTCCAGATGCCCATAGCTCAGGTACGCGTCCAGATTCCAACGCTTGCGCAAACAAGGATGCCCCTCGCGCACGATGCACACCGCCGGCTCCTGGTACAGAAAACGCGTGCGCAGATCCGGCGCCGGGTCCGGGAAATAGCCCGCGATCAACTCCACATGATTCGTGTCCAGCATGCTCAAGCCATGTTGCGGCCGCGCCGGAACAATCTGCAATTGGAAGTGTGGCGCATCTACCGCCAACCGCGGAATCAACTTCGGCAGCAACGTGTATTGCACATAGTCCGTTGCATACAACGACAACGTGCGCGATGAATGCGCCGGGTCGAACGCCTCGCGCGTACGCGTCGCGCGATGCCAGCTTTCCAGCAAGGGCTTGAAGTTCTGATGCAGTTCCATCGCGCGCAACGTCGGCTGCCACGCACCGCCCTCGCGCACCAGCAACGGGTCGCCGAACAGTTGACGCAGCCGATTCATCGCCGCGCTCATCGCCGGCTGGCTGATGTTCATCGCCTCGGCCGCGCGCGACACGTTGCGGCACCCCATCAGCGCGTCGAAATGCAAAAGCAGATTCAAGTCCGGATTCTTCACGGCCGCGCACCTATAAATAGCGTTTATACAAATATAAACCCGCAGGGCTGCTGCCTTTGAAGCCAGAAGCCTAGGATGACCCTGTTGTTGCAGCGAACCAGGACCGGACACGCATGATCCGGCCACAAGGAAGTTCTATCAACAAGGGGAAACCAAGCCATGAACCAAGGGCTGATACGTCGTTGCTGTCGCATTGCCGCCGGACTCGTGATCTTCGCCACCGCCAGCGCCGCCCAAGCGGCCTGGCCAGACAAAGTCATCCGCATCGTCGTGCCGTTCGCGGCGGGCGGGTCCACCGATTTGATCGCGCGCAAAATCGCCGAAGGACTGGGCCAGCGCCTCTCGGCCAACGTCATTGTTGAAAACCGACCCGGCGCGGGCGGCACCGTCGGCACCGAATACGTCGCCCGACAGCCCGCCGACGGCTACACCATTTTGATGGGGTCGGTCAGCACGCACGGCAGCGCGCCCTGCGTGTATTCCAAACTGCCCTACGACGCCGTCAAGGACTTCACGCCACTGACCGTCATCGCCACGATTCCGAACGTGATGTCGATCAACCAGTCAGTGCCCGCCAACAACCTGCAAGAGTTCGTCGCGCTGTTGAAGAAGGAACCCGAGAAGTACTCCTTCGCGTCCAACGGCCAGGGCACCTCCAACCACCTGGCCGCCGAACTATTCAAGTCCACCGCCGCCGTCTCCATGGTGCACGTGCCGTATCGCGGCTCGGGCCCCGCGCTGATCGATTTGGTGGGCGGCCAGATCAACATGATGATGGACGTAGTGATGACGTCCTACCCCTACATCAAGGACGGCAAGATCAAGGCGCTGGCCGTCACCTCGCCGCAACGCTCCGCGCTGCTGCCCGATGTGCCCACCGTCGCGGAATCCGGCTACCCCGGCTACGAAGCCATGGTGTGGTTCGGCATGTTGGCGCCCGCCAACCTGCCCGAGCCGCTGCGCCAGAAACTCACCGACGGCCTGGTGCAGACCCTGCACGCACCCGCCATGAAAACGTACCTGGAACAACAGGGCGCGCAGGTGTCCGACGTGGCCGGCCCCGCCTTCGCCACGATGATCAGAAGCGAGATCAATAAATGGTGCGGCGTCGTCAAGCAGGCCGGCATTCGCCTGGACTGATCTTGCGCGACGAGTCCTTTTCTTTGGAATCAACGATATGTATCGCATAGGGATAGACGTCGGTGGCACGTTCACCGACTTCACGATGATCGACGAGGACGCGGGCGTCGTGCACTTTCACAAAGTGCCGTCCACCCCGCATGACCCTTCCGAAGCCATTGCCACCGGCATCGGACAGATGTTGGCGGACCATGGCGTGCCGCCTTCGCAGGTGTCGCACGTGGGGCACGGCACCACGGTTGCCACCAACCTCATCATCGAACGCAAGGGCGCACGCGTCGGCCTCATCACCACGCGCGGCTTTCGTGACGTGCTGGAGATCGGCCGGCAGACCCGCCCGCACCTGTACGACTACAGCGTCGGCAAGCCGCCCGTGGCGGTGCCGCGCGAGTTTCGCATTGAAGTGAGCGAGCGCGTCAGCGCATCGGGCGAGGTGCTGACCTCGCTGGACGAGGACCAGGTGCTGGCGGCCGCGCGGCAATTCGCCGCCGCCGGCATCGAAGCCGTCACCATCTGCTTCCTGCATGCGTACCGCAACCCCGACCACGAACGCCGCGCCGCGAAGATCGTGGCGGAGGCCATGCCGGGCGCCTACATCAGCCTGTCGTCCGACGTGCTGCCTGAATTCCGCGAATACGAACGCCTGTCCACCACCGTGCTGAACGCCGCCGTCGGCCCAAAGATGGCGCGCTACCTGGAACGTTTCATGCAGCGCGTGCGCGACCTGGACATCCGCCATGAACCGCACACCATCCATTCCAACGGGGGGCTGATGTCGATCGGCACCGTGCGCCAGTATCCCGTACGCACTTGCCTGTCCGGCCCGGCGGCGGGCGTCGTGGGCGCGGCGGCCGTGGGCCGCGCCATCGGCAGCTTGAACCTTGTCACGTTTGACGTCGGCGGCACCAGCACCGATGTGTCCTTGGTATGCGAAGGCCGCCCGCTGTTCACCTCGCATCGGCATGTGGCCGGCTACCCCGTCAAGACCCCCATGGTCGATATCCACGTCATCGGCGCGGGCGGCGGCAGTATCGCGTGGCTGGACGATGCGGGCGCCTTGAAGGTTGGGCCACACAGCGCGGGCGCGGTGCCCGGCCCGGTCGGTTACGGCCGTGGCGGCCAGGAACCCACCATCACCGACGCCGAGATCGCGCTACAGCGCCTGAACCCCGTCGCCCTGCTGCGCGGCCGCATGCCCGTGCACGCCCAGGCCGCGCGCGACGTGATCGCGCAGCGCGTGGCGCAGCCGCTGGGCATGGAACTGGAAGCGGCGGCCGAAGGCATCCTGCGCATTGCGGCGGCCAACATGAGCCGCGCCATCCGCGCCGTGTCCACCGAACGTGGCTACGACCTGTCCAACTTTGCGCTGTACGCCTACGGCGGCGCCGGGCCGCTGCACGCGGTCGAGGTTGCCGAGGAATGCGGCATTCCCGTGGTCATCGTGCCGCAGGAACCCGGCACCATGTGTGCACGTGGGATCTTGCTCAGCGACATTTCCTTTGACTTCGTCCAAAGCGAAATCTCCTTGGCCAGCGAGGCCACCTGGCCTGCCATCACCGCCATTTTTGATGGCTTGCGTCAGCAGGCAGAGCGCTGGCTGGAGCAAGAGCGCGTCGACCCCGCGCTGCGCGTCTGCCACAGCGCCATCGACGCCCGCTACGAAGGGCAGAACTTTGAAGTGCAGGTCAGCGCCGACGGCATGGGCGCGGGTGGCTACGCGGAATTCGCGCGCCGCTTTGCCGAGGCGCACGAGCGCGAATACGGCTACACGGTCGATGACCGCAAGGTGCAGATCATCAACTGCCGCATGCAAGCCGTGGGTCAGGTGGTGAAAGCGCCATTGGCGCCGCGCCACATCGACGGCGCCCTGCAAGACGCCAGCCTGGGACGGCGCAAGGCCTACTTCGGACCCGTGCATGGCTGGCTGGAAACCCCCGTCTACGATCGCGACCGGGTGCCGACCGGCGCGCGCTTCGCCGGCCCCGCGCTGCTTGAAGAAATGAGCTCGACCACGGTGGTCGGCGTGGGCCATGAGGCCAGCGTGGACGACTACGGCAACCTGATCATCCGTTTGCAAGGAGGCTTGCATGGCTAAGCCCGACAACTTCACGCAGCACAATTCCCAGCCCGACACGGCTGACGCCGGCTTGGCGCTGGCCGATCCGATCGGCATGGAGGTCTTCTGCAACCGCCTGCTGTCCATCACGGAAGACATGAACAACACGCTGGTGCGCGCGTCGTTCTCCACCAACATCAAGGAACGCAAGGACTGCTCGGTGGCGCTGTTCGACGCCGCTGGGCGGCTGGTGGCGCAGGGCACGCAGATTCCGCTGCACCTGGGCTCGCTGGACGGCGCCATGGGTGCGATCCTGCGCACGTATCCGATCGACCAGATTCGTGAAGGCGACGTCTTCGTCTGCAACGACCCTTACCTGGCCGACGGCAGCCACCTGCCCGACATCAACATCGTCACGCCCGTATTCTGGGACGGCGTACTGCGCTTTTTCGCCGCCAACATCGCGCACCATTCCGACGTGGGCGGCGCGGTGCCGGGCTCTATCGCGGGCGGCCTGAAGTCCATCTTCGAAGAAGGCATACGCATCCCCGCCTGCCGCATCGCCCGGCACGGACAAACGGACGAAGACCTGCTGCGCCTGATCTGCGCCAACACCCGCGACCCTGAAGAACGCGTGCTGGACCTGCGCGTGCAGATGGCCACCAACCGCCGTGGCGCCGCCGCTGTGCAGGGCCTGATCCGCCAGATGGGCCTTGAAGCCGTGCTGCGCTCCGTGGATGACGTCATTACGTACACGCGCCGCCGCCTGCTCAACCGCATCGCCGAATTGCAGGAAGGCAGCTACACCTTCCGCAGTGATCTGGATGACGATGGCATGGGCGGCGATCCGGTGCCGATCCAGGTCACGCTGACCGTGCGGCGCGACAAGCTGCATTTCGATTTCGAAGGCTCGGGCAAACAGGCGCGAGGCGCGATGAACCTGCCGTTCAACGCCTTGCGCGCCTGCGTGTACTACGCCGTGAAGGCGCTGCTGGACCCCGACCTGGCGCCCAACGCGGGCCTGTTCGATCCCATCACCTTGTCGGCGCCCGTGGGCACCATCACCAACCCAGAGCATCCCGCCGCGGTGGGTGCGCGATCGATTACCGCGCAGAAAGTCGCGGGCGCGATATTCGGCGCGTTCCGTGGCCTGCTGCCGCCGCAAAAAACCATGGCGTCCAGCAATGATTGCTGCCCGGCCATTGTGTTCTCCGGCCGCTGGCGCGAGCGCGCCGGCCACTTCGTGTATCTGGAAACGCTGGGCGGTGGTGCCGGCGCGCGCTTCGATACCGATGGCATGGACGCCGTGCATGTGCACATGACCAACACGTCGAACCTGCCGGTGGAAGCGTTGGAAAACGAATACCCGCTGCTGATGGACGAGTACGCGATGATCCCGGATTCGGGTGGCGCGGGCCGCACGCGCGGCGGCATGGCGATAGCCAAACAGATACGCGCGGTGGGGCCGGGCATCGTGTTCTCCGCGCGGTCCGACAGCCACACGGTGGGCGTGGCGGCCGGCGTGGATGGCGGGGGAGACGGACGCCGCGCGCGGCTGGTGCGCAACTTCGGCACGCCGCAAGAGGAAGAGCTGTTTTCCAAAACCGCCAACATCGCGCTGGCGTCCGGCGAAAGCGTGCGCATCGAAACGCCGGGCGGCGGCGGCTATGGGCCACCCGCCGAACGGCCCCAGGCGCGCATCGAGCAGGACCTGGCCGACGGCAAGATCACGGCTGACGCGGCGCGCACGGCCTATGGCGCGCGTGGCACCAAGGCCGTCATCGCCACAAGCCAGCCTACGCCACGTTGAGCGTCATCGAATACTTCATTTTGTCGTGCGGGAAGGTGGTGATGGTGGCCAGCAGCAACAGGCCGCCTTCGCCGTAATAGCGGCGGGTGATGACAAAGCCCGCCGTCTTGGGCTCGACCTTGAGTTGCCTGGCCACCGTTGCATTGATGGGCGTAGCCGAGAACTCCTGGTTGACCTCCGTAATGCGGTCGCCGAAGTGATCTTCGATCAGCCGCAGCAGCGAGATGCGGGACTTGACCTCGACCTGCACATTCGAATGTTCGGGGTCGGCGTAGATCAGCGTGGTGGCGGCCGCCGTGTCGGCGTCGTCCAGCGTCTTGATGGAGTTGATATGCAGCCAGGTTTTATCGGCCGCGCAGCCCAGCGTTTCGGCCAGCCGCTTGGGCAGCTTGATGGTGCGCACGTCCTGCACCAGCAGCGCGGCATTGCGCGCGTATTGCAGCAGGTCGGGAAACTGCGAGATGCGCTGCGTGAAGCGGGTGCTGGCGCGGGCTGTTTCAACGCGGGTGCCCACCCCCGGGCGGCGCGACACCATGCCGGCCACGGTCAACATTCGGATGGCTTCGCGAATGGTGTGGCGGCTGGCGTTGAACTGGTCGCACAGCTCGTGTTCGGTGGGCAGCAGCGTCATGACGGGGTAGCGGCCGGTGCTGATGTCGTGCGACAACGCATGGAAAATGCTCTTGTAGCGGGGGCCGCCGGCATCGCCCCCGGGCGCGGGCGATTCAGGTTTGCCACGCGCCTGCCGGGCTCCGGCGGGGCCGGCCGCGCGCTCGGAGGATCGGGTCATGGGGGTGCTCCTTGAATTGTTATATGGGGTTTGTACGGACAATAACCGATTGACAACGGTGTCGAGTCGGATTCATTATTTGTCCGGACATTCATGTACGGACAAAGTGTACCAACAATCGGGGGTTCTCATGGGCAAGGTACTTGCAGTGATCGCGGCGACGACGGTAGCCGTCGGGCTCAGCGCAAATGCAGCAGCGCAGCAGAAGTTGGTGGTGGCCGGCTACGGCGGCTCGTTCGAAGACATCATGCGCAAGGACATCTTCCCGCCCTTCGCCAAGCAGCACGGTATCGAGCTGGACTACGTGGCCGGCAACTCCACCAACACGGTGGCGCGCTTGCAGGCGCAAAAGAGCAACCAGCAGATCGACGTGGCGATCATCGATGACGGCCCCATGTACCAGGCCATCGCGCTGGGCTTTTGCGAGCCCATCAAGGGCCTGCCGGGCGACGACATCTACAGCACCGCGCGCTACAAGGACGACAAGGCCGTGGCCATCGGCATCGTGGCCACCGGCATCATGTACAACAAGAAGGCCTTCGACGAAAAGAAGTGGGCCGCGCCCACGTCGTGGAAAGACCTGAAGGACCCCAAGTACAAGAAGCAGCTGGTGGTGCCGCCGCTGAACAACACCTACGGCCTGCACGCGCTGGTGGAATACGCACGCGAAGGGGGCGGCGGCGAAAAGAAGATCGACGCGGGCTTCACCACCTTCAAGAACGAGGTCGGCCCCAACGTGCTGGTATACGAGCCTTCGCCCGGCAAGATGACGGAATTGTTCTCGTCTGGCCAGGCCGTGATTTCCGTGTGGGGCAGCGGCCGCGCCAAATCGTTCGCCGACACCGGCTTCCCGGTGGGCTTCGTGTATCCGCGGGAAGGCGCGTACGCGCTGCTGTCCTCGGTATGCCCCGTCGCCAAGCCGAAGACCAATCCCATGGCGCAGGCGTTCGTGCAGTACCTGGTGACGCCCGAAGTACAGGAAAAGCTGGCCAACGCCTATGGTTACGGGCCGGTCAACAAGAAGGCCAAGGTGACCGATGACCCGCGCGTGCCGCTGCCTATCGGCAAGCGCGCTGCCGATTTGATCGTGATCGACTGGGACACGGTCAACCAGAACCGCGACGACTGGAACAAGCGCTGGACGCGGGAAATCGAGCGCTGATACGCGTAGCCGGTAGTGCAATACGGGGCGGCGCGGCGCGTCGCCCACGGGAGCCTTCATGAGTTATCTAGTGCTGAACCGCCTGTGCAAGCGCTATGGCGACACGACCGCCGTGGAAGAACTGAGCCTGTCCGTCAATCGCGGCGAGTTCATTTCCCTGCTGGGGCCTTCGGGTTGCGGCAAGACCACCACGCTGCAAATGATCGCCGGCTTTGTCGAACCCACCAGCGGCAGCATTGTGCTGGACGGGCGCGACGTCAGCCGCGTGCCGGCCAACAAGCGCGGGCTGGGCCTGGTGTTCCAGAACTATGCCCTGTTCCCGCACATGACCGCCTTTGAGAACGTGTCGTTCGGCCTGGAGATGCAGCGCGTCAAGAAAGAAGAACGCGAGGCGCGCGTGGCCGATGCCTTGAAGCTGGTGGGCCTGTCCCATCTGGCGGACCGGCATCCGGCGCGCATGTCCGGCGGCCAGCAGCAGCGCGTGGCATTGGCGCGCGCGCTGGTGATTCGGCCCAGCGTGCTGTTGCTGGACGAACCGCTGTCGAACCTGGACGCCAAGCTGCGCGAGGAAATGCAGCTGGAACTGCGCAGCATCCAGCGCACGATCGGCACCACCACCATACTCGTCACGCACGATCAGTCCGAGGCACTGGCGCTGTCGGATCGCATCGTGGTGATGAACCAGGGGCGGGTCGAACAAGTGGCCGAACCCTTCCAGGCCTACGAGGGGCCGGCCAGCCACTTTGTCGGCGGCTTCCTGGGCAAGGCGAATGTGTTCACGCCCACGGCCGAGCAATATGAAAACGAGACGCGCGCGCGCATCGGTGAAGCGCATATCCCCATGGCCGGTGCGCCGGTGCCGCAGGGCGCGGTGATCGTGCGCCCGGAAAAAATCCTGTTCTCGGAACCCGCCGCCTGTGCGTTGCCCGGCCGCATGAAGACGCGCGTGTTCCAGGGCAACCACTGGCTGTGCCAGGTCGACACGTCGGTGGGCGAGGTGATGGTGATACGCCAGAACGATGGCGTGGCCGTGCCCGCCGAGGGTGAGCCCGTGCACTTGCGCTGGCGCGCGCAGGACATGTGCGAAGTCGCGGCAGCACCCAAGGGCCTGGCGTCATGAGCGCGCGCGCCAACCCGTGGGTGTTGAGCGCCCCGGCGCTGGTGGTCTACGCCACTTTCCTGGTGGTGCCGATGGCGCTGGTGTTCCTGATCAGCTTCTTCGATTTCCAGTTCTATGGCGGCATGCAGGTGACCTTCACCTGGAAGAACTACGTCGAGATATTCAGCGACGGTTATTACTACGAAATCTACGCGCGCACCTTTGGCGTGGCAGCGGCTGTGACGGTGGCCTGCCTGGTGCTGGGTACCGCCGAGGCTTACGTGCTGTCGCGCATGGCCAACCCGTGGAAGGGCTTGTTCCTGATGGTGGTGCTGGGCCCCCTGTTGATTTCGGTGGTGGTGCGCACGCTGGGCTGGGCGTTGCTGTTCGGCTCCACCGGCCTCATCAACAAGGCATTGATGGGCCTCGGGTTGATCAGCACGCCCGTGGACCTGATGTACAGCAACCTGGGCGTGGGCATTGCGCTGACGCACGTGCTGGTGCCCTTCATGGTGATCTCGGTGTGGGCGTCGTTGCAACGGATCAACCCCGCCACCGAAGCCGCCGCCCTGTCGTTGGGCGCGTCCCAGTTCACGGTGATCCGGCGCGTGATCGTGCCGCAGGTCATGCCGGGCATTTTGTCGGGCGCGATCATGGTGTTCGCGATGGCGGCCAGCTCGTTCGCCACGCCGGCCATCATCGGCGGCCGGCGCTTGAAGAACGTGGCCACGGCGGCCTACGACGAATTTCTGAACACGCTGAACTGGCCGCTGGGCGCGGCGCTGGCCGTGGTGTTGCTGCTGGCCACCGTCGTTGTGCTGCTGTCGGCCAACCGGATCATTGAACGCAAGTACGGCGCCGTCTTCAACCAGGCAGGAGGCTGACATGCAATTCCGTAACGGCCCGATCGGCCTGGTCTTCCACGCACTGTTCATTTTGTTCATCCTGGCGCCCATTGTCATGGTGTGCGCAGTGGCGTTCACGTCCGAGGGTTTTATATCTTTGCCCACGGGCGGCTTGTCCTTGCGCTGGTTCCGCGCCATCTTGGACAACCCGCGTTTTGTCGAAGCCTTCTGGTTCAGCCTGGGGCTTGGGACCTTGTCGGCGACGCTGGCCATCGGCTTGGCCGTGCCCAGCGCGCTGGCCCTGGCCCGCAACCGCTTTCGTGGCCGCGAGGCGTTGGTGGCGTTCTTCCTGTCGCCGCTGATGATTCCGCATGTAGTGCTGGGCCTGGCCTTCCTGAAGTTCTTCACCACCGTGGACCTGGCCGGCACCTATGTGGGTCTGGTGGTGGCGCACGTGATCCTTGTCATGCCGTATGCGCTGCGCCTGGTGCTGGCGTCGGCCACCGGCATCGACCCCGCGCTGGAGCGCGCCGCACAATCGTTGGGCGCGTCCAACTGGACGGCGTTCCGGCGCGTGGTGTTGCCGCTGCTGCTGCCGGGCGTGGTTAGCGGCTGGGTCATTGCATTCATCACCAGCTTTGATGAACTGACCATGTCGATCTTCATCGCCTCGCCGTCCACGACGACGCTGCCGGTGCGCATCTTCCTGCATATCGAAGACACCATCGATCCGCTCGTGACCGCCGTGTCGGCCGTGCTGATCTACGTGACGATCATCGCCATTTTCATTCTGGACCGCGTGGTCGGCCTGGAAAAGCTGTTTGTAGGAAAGGGACGCTAATGACGGACGAGAAAGAACTGGCGCCCCGCGCGCCCGTGCATCGCGGCATTTATGACGCCGCGGTGATCGGCGGTGGGCTGGTGGGATCAGCCATTGCCTATGGCCTGCGGCGCGAGCTGGACCATGTGGCCGTGCTGGACGAAGGCGACGTGGCCTACCGCGCCTCGCGCGGCAACTTCGGGCTGGTGTGGGTGCAAAGCAAGGGCATGGGCCTGCCGCGCTACGGCGTGTGGACGATGATGTCCGCGTCCGGCTGGCCGCGCCTGGCCGCGCAACTGCTGGAAGAAACCGGCGTGGACGTGCACCTGGAACAGCGCGGCGGCCTGCATGCGTTGCTAAGCGACGAAGAGGTGGAAGCGCGCGGCACGTTCATGAAGACCTTGCTAGCGCAGCCGGGCATGGCGCAATACGACTGGAAGCTGCTGGACCGCGCGGAAGTGGCCGACCTGGTGCCGGGCATCGGTCCCGATGTGCGCGGCGCGACATGGACGCCGGTCGACGGCATCGCCAATCCGCTCAAGCTGCTGCGCGCCTTGCACGCGAGTTTTGCACAGCGGGTTGTGGATTACCTGCCGCGCCGTCCGGCGCAAAGCGTCAAGCAGCGCGATGGCGTGTTCGACATCGCCACGCCCTCGGGCACGGTGCGCGCGCGCAAGGTAGTGCTGGCATCGGGCTTGTCCAACAAGGAGCTGGGCGCACAAGTGGGCCTGACCGTCCCGGTGCGCCCGCAACGCGGCCAGATCGTGGTGCTGGAACGCACGCGCCGCCTGCTGGAAACGCCGCTGTCCACCTTGCGCCAAACCGATGAAGGCACGTGGCTGATCGGCGATTCGCAGGAAGAAGCCGGCTATGTGGATAACCTGGTGGGGCTGCCGATTCTGGGCACGCTGGCCGACCGCGCCGTACGTACGCTGCCCGCATTGCGCGATGTGCGCGTGGTGCGCAGCTGGGCGGCGCTGCGCGTGATGTCCAAGGATGGCTTTCCGATCTATCAGCAATCCGAAACGTGCCCGGGCGCCTTTGTCGCCACCTGTCATAGCGGCGTGACGCTGGCCGCCGCGCACGCCCTCAATCTGGCGCCCATGATCGTGGCCGGCAAGCTTGCCGACGACATGGCGCCCTTCTCGACCCGGAGGTTTCATGTTCAAGAGGCTTGATGAGGCGCAGCGCCAGACGCAAGGCGCGCCGGTGCGCGTGACGGTCAACGGGGTCGAGCTGCAATGCCGCCAGGGCGACAGCGGGGCGGCCGCCTTGTTCGCGGGCGGCGTGTCGGCCTGTCGCGACACCGCCGTGAACGACGTGCCGCGCGGACCCTATTGCATGATGGGCGTGTGCTACGACTGCCTGGTCACCATTGACGGCCAGGCGAACCAGCAGGGCTGCATGACGGCCGTGCGCGAAGGCATGAAGATCGAGCGCCAGCTGGGCGCGCGCAAGGTGCAGGCATGATCGAAACAACGCAATGCGATTTGCTGGTGGTGGGCGCGGGCCCGGCCGGGCTGGCGGCAGCGACGATGGCGGCCGGGCTGGGTGTGGACACCGTGCTACTGGACGAACAACCTGCGCCGGGCGGACAGATCTATCGCGCCATCACGACCACGCCGGTGACCGATCGCGGCATCCTTGGCGAAGACTACTGGCATGGTGCATCCCTGATTACGCCCTTCAAGCAATCGGGCGCGCGCTACGTGCCGGGCGCCACGGTGTGGGCGGTGGCCGAGCGCACCGCGCCGCATCCGGAAAAGGGGTTTGAAGTGGCGTATTCCGTGGCGGGCGAAGCGCGCATCGTCCATGCACGCCGCTTGTTGCTGGCGACGGGTGCGCAAGAACGCCCCTTCCCCATTCCGGGCTGGACGCTGCCGGGCGTGATCACGGCGGGCGCGGCGCAGATTCTGTTGAAGTCGGCCGGTGTGGTGCCGGCGGATCGCACCGTGCTGGCGGGCAGCGGCCCGCTGCTGTACCTGGTGGCGTGGCAATACCTGAACGCGGGCGTGAAGATCGACGCGCTATTGGAAACCACGCCGCCCGGACGCATGGGGCAGGCCTTGCCGAAGGTGTGGGGCTTTCTGCGTTCGCCGTATCTGGGCAAGGGCTTGAAGCTGCTGCGCGCGGTCAAGGCGGCCGTGCCGATCACACGCGGCGTCACTGCGCTGGAGGCGCAGGGCGACGGCAAGCTGCAAAGCGTGCGCTACACGGCGGGCGGCGTCACCAAGACCTTGCCCGCCGAACAGCTGATGCTGCATCAGGGCGTGGTGCCCAACGTGAACCTGTCGCGCGCCGTGGGCGCCGAGCATCGTTGGAACGACGCCTTGGACTGCTGGGAGCCGCAGGTGGATGAATGGGGCCTGACGACGGTGGAGGGCATCGGCATGGCGGGTGACGGCGCGGGTATCGCGGGCGCCCTGGCGGCGGAACACCGGGGCCGGCTGGCCGCCTTGCAGGCGGCGCATCTGTTGGGCCGCATCGACGCCGCGAAACGCGATAGCCGGGCCGTAGCGCCGCGCGAGGCGCTTGCCCGTGCCGTCAGAGGTCGCGAGTTCTTCGATGCGCTCTACAAGGCGCCTGATGCGTTCCGGCGGCCCACCGGTGACACCATCGTGTGCCGCTGCGAAGAAGTTACCGCCGCGCAGGTGCGCGAGACAGTCAAGCTGGGTTGCAGCGGACCCAACCAGATGAAGGCATTTCTGCGCTGCGGCATGGGGCCGTGCCAGGGGCGCTTCTGTGGGCTGACGGTGGCCGAGATCATCGCCGAGGAACGCGGCGTGCCAACGCAGGAAGTGGGCTATTACCGGCTGCGCTTTCCGACCAAGCCGCTGACGCTTGGCGAGCTGGCGTCGCTGCCGCAGACGGACGATTCCCGCCAAGCCGTTGTCCGCCTGAAAAAGTAATGCCATGACCGGTTCACCGCGGTCGGCGGCAGTCATCATCATCGGCGGGGGCCTGCACGGCAGCTCGGCAGCGCTGCATCTGGCGCGTGCCGGCGTGCCCGCCCTGGTGATCGAAAAGAACTACGTGGGTCGGCACGCGTCCGGCGTGAACGCGGGCGGGGTGCGCACCTTGTCGCGGCATCTGGCCGAAGTGCCACTGGCGCTGGCCTCGCGCGAACTTTGGTATCGCATCGGCGACCTGGTGGATGACGATTGTGGTTTCGAGCAGCACGGGCAGGTGCGCGTGGCCGAGAACGCCGCCGACGCCGAAACGTTGCGGCAACGCCTGCGCACGATGACCGATCACGGCTACACGCACGAAGCGTGGATCAGCGCCGAGGATCTGCGCCACATGATCCCCGCTATCGCGCCCACCATCCAGGGCGGGCTGATCGCGCGTGAGGACGCGGCGGCCGATCCGTATCGCACGACGCTGGCGTTTCGCACCAAGGCCGCGCGCCTGGGCGCGCGCTTTCTGGAAGGCGTGCGCGTGGACCGCGTCTCGCACGACGGCGGCCAATGGCGGGTGGATACGGATGCGGGTACCTATACCGCGCCGCAAGTGTTGAACTGCGCGGGCGCCTGGGCCGACCGCATCGCGGCGCAATGGGGTGAACCGGTGCCGCTCTTGGCCATCAGCCCGATGATGTTGGTGACGTTACGGATGGAGCACTTTCTGGACCCCGTCGTGCTGGGCACCGGGCGCGCGCTATCGTTCAAGCAGCGCGCGAACGGCACGGTGCTGATCGGCGGCGGGCGGCGTGCCTGGGTGGACCGCGACGCGGAGTGGACCGAGCTGGATTTCCGCTCGCTGGCGGAAGGCGCACGCACGGTCTGCGACCTGTTTCCACACATGCGTGACGCCATCGTGAACCGGGGCTGGGCGGGCATCGAAGCGGCCATGCCGGACGAGATTCCAGTGATCGGACGCAGCAGCCGCCACGAAACCGCGTTCCATGCGTTCGGCTTTTCGGCGCATGGCTTTGAACTGGGCCCCATCGTGGGCCGCATCATGGCCGATCTGATTACCACCGGCGCGACGGACATGCCGATCGCGCCCTTCCGGATTGACCGTTTTTCGGACGCGGCCAACGCGTCCGCCCCATCAGAAAAGGAGCAAGACGAATGAACGACGACATCGTGCGCAAGCAAACCAACCAGCGCCTGAGCCGCATCGTGATCCATGGCGATACGGTCTATGTGGCGGGCGTGACGTCTGCGGCCGAAGGCGGCATCGTGGCGCAGACGCGCGATGCGCTGGCCAAGATCGACGGCTATCTGGCCGAGGCGGGCACCGACAAGTCGCGACTGCTGTCGGTGCAGATCTGGCTGAAGGATATCGACCGCGACTTCGCGGGCATGAACAGCGTCTGGGCCGAGTGGGCACTGCCCGATGCGATGCCCACCCGCGCCACCTGCGAGGCCAAGCTGGCCGCGCCGGAGCTGCTGGTGGAGATCATCGTGACGGCCGCCAAGCGGCCGCCGTATGTCAGCGGGCCGGTGTCTGAAAGCTGACCTGACCCGGGCGGCCCGGCAGGTTCAGGGTGGCGGTGGCGGGCGGCGTGGTGGCAATCACCTGCCCCGCGCGCAGCACCATCAGGCGGGTCGCGCGCAGGCGTAGCGCTTCGACGGGATCGCGCGCTTGCAACAGCACCAGGTCGGCGCGCTTGCCGACCGCGATGCCCGTGTCGTCCAGCCCCAGGATCTTGGCGGGCGTGGTCGTCACGGCGTCGAAACAGGCGCGCATGGCGTCCTGGCCCGTCATCTGGGCCACGTGCAGGCCCATGTGCGCCACTTCCAGCATGTCGCCCGAACCCAGGCTGTACCAGGGGTCCATCACGCAGTCATGGCCGAAGGCCACCGGCACGCCGGCCGCCAGCAATTCGGGCACGCGGGTCATGCCACGGCGCTTGGGATAGGTGTCGTGGCGGCCTTGCAGCGTGATGTTGATCAGCGGGTTGGCAATCGCCGCGACGCCGGCCTCGCGCATCAGCGGGATCAGCTTGGACACGTAGTAATTGTCCATGGAGTGCATGGACGTCAGGTGCGAACCGGTAACGCGGCCGTGCAGGCCCAGGCGTTGCGTGTGGTACGCCAGCGTTTCGATATGGCGCGACAAGGGATCGTCGCTTTCGTCGCAATGCATGTCCACGCGCAGGCCCCGTTCGGCGGCCAGTTCGCACAGGATGCGCACGGATTCGGCGCCGTCCTGCATGGTGCGTTCAAAGTGCGGAATGCCGCCCACCACGTCCACGCCCATGTCGAGCGCGCGCTTCAGGTTGTCGAGCGCACCGGGCGCGCGCAGCACGCCGTCTTGCGGGAAGGCGACCAGTTGCAGGTCCAGATAGGGTTTGACCTTTTCGCGCACGTGCAGCAGCGCCTCGGTGGCGAGCAGGCGCGGGTCACAGACATCCACGTGCGAGCGAATGGCCAGCAGGCCACGGGCAACGGCCCAGTCGCAATACGCCAATGCGCGTTCCACCAGGGCTTCCTGCGTCAACAGCGGCTTGAGTTCGCCCCACAGCGCGATGCCTTCGAGCAAGGTGCCGGACTGGTTCACGCGCGGCAGCCCGAAGGACAGCGTGGAATCCATGTGAAAGTGCGCGTCCACAAAGGGCGAGGACACCAGCTGACCGGCGGCATCGATCACCTGCCCGGCTTCGGCCTTCAGAGCAGGTTCGACAGCGGTGATGCGACCCTGCGCCACGCCAATGTCGATGTTCGTGCGCCCATCGGGCAGCGTGCAATTCTTGATAATCAGATCGAGCATGGGGTGATCCTAATGGAAGTTCAGTATTTCACAATGCCGCAAAATTACCCCGACATCGGGGTCGGACGGAGCCGGCTCCGCCGGTCCGTCGCGACGCCCCCTCTAGCGTTCGCCCTTGCGGTACGGCTTCATCAGCGCTTGGGGGTAGGCCGCGCGGCGCGCCATCACTACCAGGGCGAGGATAGACAGGATGTAGGGCAGCATCAGGTACACCTGATACGGTAGCTCGGGCAGGCCGGGCAAGGCCGCGCCGCCTTGTTGCAGGCGCAGTTGCAGCGCGTCGAAGAACGCGAAGATCAGTGCGCCAAGCAATGCCTTGCCGGGCCGCCAGGACGCGAACACGACCAGCGCCACGCACACCCAGCCCCGGCCGTTGACCATATTGAAAAAGAACGCGTTGAAGGCTGCCAGCGTCAGGAAGCTGCCGGCCACGCCCATCAAGGCCGACCCGGCCACAATGGCGCCGATGCGCAACCGCGTCACGGACAGGCCCTGCCCTTCGGCGGCGGCGGGGTTTTCGCCCACCATGCGGATACCCAGGCCGACCGGCGTGCGGTTCAGCACCCAGGCCAGAATGGGCACGGCGGCCAGCGCGATCAGCGTCATGGGCGTCTGCCCCGCCAACACCGGGCCGATCAGCGGAATGCCGTCCAGGAACTTCATTTCGGCAAACGGCGTGATGGTGGGCGGCGTGGTCACGCTGGGAAACGTCACGCGGTAAGCAAAGTAAGACAGGCTGGTGGCAAGCAGCGTCACGCCTAATCCCGACACGTGTTGCGACAAGCCCAGCGGCACCGTCAACACCGCATGCAGCAAACCGAACACGGCGCCGGCAAACGCCGCCGCCAACACGCCCACATACAGGGGCGCGCCCAGGTACACCACCAGCCAGCCGGTAAACGCACCGGCCGCCATGATGCCTTCGATGCCCAGGTTCAACACCCCCGCGCGCTCGCACAGCAGCACGCCCAAGGTGCCCAGAATCAACGGCGTCGCCAGGCGCAGCACGGCGACCCAGAAGGCCGAGGAACTCAACAGATCCATCCATTCCATGGCGTGCTCCTCAAGCCCGGTTGCGGCGCAGGCGGTACTGCGCAAATAGCGTCGCGACCAGCATGGCAAGCAACGAGGTCGCGACGATGACGTCGGCGATGTAGTTCGGCACCGCGATGGCGCGGCTCATGCTGTCCGCGCCCACCAGCATGCCGGCGACGAAGATGCTGGCCAGGATCACGCCCAGCGGATGCAGCCCGGCCAGCATGGCGACGACCACGCCGGTGTAGCCATAGCCCGGCGACATATCCAGCGTGACGTAGCCGGTGCGGCCGGCCACTTCGATGGCGCCCGCCAGGCCGGCCAGCGCGCCGGACAACATCGCGGTGCCCAGCATCACGCGGGTGACTGGCAGCCCCAGAAAACGCGAAGCATGCGCGTTGGCGCCCACGGCGCGCATCTGGAAGCCGAACACGGTGTAGCGATTCAACAGCCACAATCCCAGCGCCAGGCCCGCGGCCCATAGCAGCCCGGTGTGCGCGCGCGTGCGTTCGATCAGCTTGCCCAATTCCAGGTCGCCGTTTAGCGCCACGGATTGCGGCCACCCCATGGCCATCGGATCCTTCATCGGGCCGTCCAGCATCATGGACACGAACAGCAGCACGATGAAGTTGCCCAGCAAGGTGGTCACCACTTCGTCCACGCCCAGGCGGGTCTTGAGCAGCGCGGGAATCAGCAGCAGCAAGGCGCCGGCCAGCGCGGCCGCCAGCATCATGCCGCCAAACAGCACGGGTACGGGCAGGTCGAATCCCGTGCCGTCGTGCAGTCCGCCGATGGCCACTGCCGCCAGCGCGCCCAGATACAGCTGGCCTTCGGCGCCGATGTTGTAGAAGCGCGCGCGAAACGCCACGGCACAGGCCAGGCCCGTCAGCATCAAGGGCGTGGCGCGGGTCAGCGTTTCAGACAGCGCGAAGCGCGAGCCGAACGCGCCTTCGAACAGCAGCGCGTAGGTGCGGCCCACGGGCGCGCCGGCCCAGGCGACCAGCAAGGTGCAGACCGCCAGGGTGAAGAGGATGGCCGCGATGGGGGCCAAGGCCAGCGCCAGGCGGCTGGGCTCGGGGCGGCGTTCCAGGATCAGTTTCATGCGAGTAATGCTCGGTAAAGGGGGGCGCGGGAGGCGCGGCGCGTGACGGTGCCGGTCGTCACGCGCGAGTTCCCGTCATGGCCAGGCCGACGGTGGCGGGCGTCCATTCGGCCACGGGTTTGACGGCCACCAGCTTGCCGCCGCACAGCACGGCGATGCGGTCGGCCAGCGCAAAGATCTCTTCCAGGTCTTCGGACACCAGCAGCACGCCGGCGCCGCGCGCGCGGGCGGCCAGCAGCTGCTCGCGCACATAGGCGACGGCGCCGATGTCCAGGCCCCAGGTCGGCTGGTCGGCCACGATGAAGCGCGGCTCGCGGGCCAGCGTGCGGCCCAGGATCAGCTTTTGCATATTGCCGCCCGACAGGCTGCGCGTGCGCACCTCCAACGAGGCCGCGCGCACATCGAACTGCTTGGCCAACTGCGCCGCGTACGCGCGGCCGGCGCGTGCGCGGATCAAACCGTAGCGCGCGAAGCGCTTGTTCTTCAGGTCTTCAACGATGGCGTTTTCCCAAAGCGGGCTGTCGCCGATCATGCCTTCGCCGTGGCGGTCTTCGGGGATGCGGCCGACGCGGGCCGCGGTCCAGCCGGCCGGTGTGGTGGGCGCGGCCGCGTGCTCCGCGCCCAGGCGGATCGTGCCGTCGCTGGGGTGGCGCAGTCCGGTCAACACCGACACCAACGCCTGCTGGCCGTTGCCGGCCACGCCGGCGATCGCCACGATTTCATGTTTGTGGACGGTCAGGTCCAGGCTGTCCAGGCGCGTCGTGCCATCGCGGCCGTCGCGCACGGTGACTTGCGACAAGGTCACGACCGGCGCGGCCTGTTCGGCGGCGGCCACGGCCTCGGCGCGCGGCATGACGACCTTGCGGCCCACCATCAATTCGGCCAATTCGGCGGGGCTGGTGCCGGCGGTGTCGCGTTCGGCCACCAGCTTGCCCTGGCGCAGCACGGCCACGCGGCGCGATACGGCCATGACTTCGTCCAGCTTGTGTGAAATGAAGATGACGGCCAGGCCGTCGTCAACAAAGCCGCGCAAGGTCGCGAACAGGTCCTGCACTTCCTGCGGGGTGAGCACCGCGGTGGGTTCGTCCAGGATCAGCACGCGCGCGCCGCGATACAGCGCCTTCAGGATTTCAACGCGCTGTTTTTCGCCGACGGACAAACCGCCTACGCGTGCATCCGGGTCCACGCCCAAGCCGAAGCGCTGGCCCAGTTCAACCAGGCGGCGGCGTGCCTGGGCGCGGCCGGAGGCCAGCTTCCACAGCGATTCCGTGCCGACCATGATGTTGTCCAGCACGGTCAGGTTGTCGGCCAGGGTGAAGTGCTGATGCACCATGCCCACGCCCGCCGCCAACGCGGCGTCGGGCCGGCCGGGCGGCAGGGGTTTGCCAAAAACGTTGATGCTGCCGGCATCGGCCACATAGTGGCCGAACAGGATCGACACCAGGGTCGATTTGCCGGCGCCGTTCTCGCCCAGCAAGGCCAAGACCTCGCCCTGCCGCAGCGTCAGCGAGATATCGTCGTTGGCCGTCAGGCTGCCGAACCGTTTGGTGATCCCTGTCAGTTGCAGGGCGAGAGGCGCTTGGTTCATCGTGCCGAGGACTTGGGTTCTTTGTCGTTGACCTTGACGGTGAAGCTGCCGTCCAGAATGGCCTTCTGCTTGGCGTCGACCTTGGCGATGAGATCGGCGGGGATCTTCTTTTCGAAGGTGCCCAGCGGCGCCAGGGACGAGCCCTTGTGCTTCATCAGCGAATACTGGCCGTAGTCATCGGCCTTGAACGTGCCGGCCTTGACCTGCTTGAGGGCTTCGTCGATGGTGGGTTCCATGCTCCACAAGGCGGATGCCACGACGGTCTCGGGGTACTGCGGCTGGGTGTCGATGACGTTGCCGATGGCCAGCTTGCCGCGTTCCTTGGCGGCGTCCGACACGCCGAAGCGCTCGGCATACAGCACGTCCGCGCCCTTGTCGATCATGGCGAAGGCGGCTTCCTTGGCCTTCGGGGGATCGAACCACGAACCGATGAAGGTCACGGTGAATTCTGCCTTCGGGTTCACTTCCTTGGCGCCTTCGATGAAGGCTTGCATCAGGCGGTTCACTTCGGGAATGGGGTAGCCGCCCACCAGGCCGATCTTGCCGGACTGGCTCATGCCGCCGGCGATCATGCCGGTCAGGTACGCGGGTTCCTGGATGTAGTTGTCGAACACCGAGAAGTTGGGCTGCTGCGGCTTGCCCGACGAACCCATCAGGAAGGCGGTCTGCGGATAGTCCTTGGCCACCTTGCGCGCGGCGGCTTCCACGGCGAAGGCTTCGCCCACGACCAGCTTGTTGCCCTGCTCGGCGTACTGGCGCATGACGCGTTCGTAGTCGGCGTTAGTGACGTTTTCCGAGAAGGTGTAGTCGATTTCGCCACGGTCGCGCGCGGCGGTCAGCGCCTTGTGGATACGCGACACCCATTGCTGCTCGACCGGCACCGTGTAGATGGCGGCAACCTTGGTCTTGGCGGGGGCTTGGGCTTGCGCCGCGCCCGAGAACAGCAGCACGCCGGTGGCGGCGGCCGGGGCCAGCT
>NZ_JBLVOL010000104.1:40470-45778 GCF_053543755.1 Achromobacter semiaridum
CCGGCCACGGCGGGCAATGCCGCCTGCGGACGAGGGGGACAGGGATTTCATGCGGGTGACTCCTTCGCGGGGGATGGAAACGTAAGGGGATGGCAGCGATGCGGCGGCGGCACGGTCTGTGCGGGACGGCGCCGGGCAAGGCCGGCAATGTGGGTGTCGCGCGGATTCGCGGTCCAGCGTTCCACGGTCCCGGCCGCCGGCGGACAAGCCGGGGCAATCGGACAAAAACGTGGGCGTGGGATCGGTCATCGGATGGGGGCGCCAGAAGGCGCGTCCCATCCACATGGTCGGGTTCGCTGCCAGTCCTGGCGAAGCAAGTTGTATGCCATGGGCTTGCCCTGCACTAATCGGGGAAACCTGATGGCCGGGCGGAATTATAGGCACCCTGGCGGGCAAGCGTGGCACCAAATTGGTGCCTGTCGTCCCAGGGAACGGACAGGAGGTGTGGAAAATCCGCGTTTCGACCTGTGCACGGCACGGCCAAGCGCCGCGCGGACGGCCCGCCCATTAAAATCGCCGCTTCAGCCGTGCGTGGCGCGGCAAGCTGGAAGATCCATGCAAGACATTCAATTGCTGCTCGAGCAATACGGCGGGTGGCTGGTGTTCGCCAACGTCCTCGTCGAACAGGCGGGCTTGTCCGTGCCTGCCTATCCCATGTTGATCGCGGCCGGTGCGTTGGGCGGCGCGGCGGGTTGGCTGGCGCCGTGGTTGGCGGCAACGTTTGCCTGCCTCCTGGCCGACACGCTGTGGTATGTGGCCGGCCGCCGGTATGGCGCGCGGCTGTTGGGCGTGGTTTGCAAGATGTCCTTGTCGCAGGATTCCTGCATCCGCCAGACGCAGCGCCTGTATCTGCGCATCGGCGTGCGGGCCTTGCTGGTGTGCAAGTTCCTGCCCGGCGCGGGCGCGCTGTCCACCGTCATGGCGGGCCTGACGGGCACGGCGTATCGGCGCTTCCTGGTTTACGACCTGGTGGGCGCGATGATCTGGGCGGGGTCCGCGCTGCTGCTGGGCGGGCTGTTTCACAGCGTCATCAACGACGTGCTGGATGTGCTGGGCACCTACGGCCCGATGGGCCTGGGGGTGCTGGCGGCGGTGCTGGCGCTGTACATCGTGGCGCGCTTTTTGCGCCGCAAGATCCTGCTGCGCAGCCTGCGCGTCATCCCGCGCGTGTCGGTCGACGAGCTGATGCAATGGCGCCAGGACGGCCGCAACACGCTGGTCTTTGACGTGCGCCCCGACGCGCAAGGCGACGGCGCGCGCATTCCCGGCGCCATCGCCGTGGACCTGAAGGCGCCCCTGCCCACGCTGGACGCGCAGGCGCTGGACTCAGACATCGTGGTCTATTGCGCCTGCCCGAACGAAGTCTCGGCCGCACTGCTCGCCTCGCGCCTGCGCGCGGCCGGATATCCCAAGACGTGGGCGCTGCGCGGCGGCTACGAGGCGTGGATGGAGCGCAATCAAGAGGCTTGATGCGAAGGGGGCGACACGTGGGACCGATGACCCGTGGCATCCGGTTGCCCGGTCTAGTCCCTGGCCGACCGTCTTGCGCCATGTCGGAATCCGGCTTCCCCTGATACGCGCTATCAGACTCCTCCTATAGACCTGCCCCGCGTCTATTGCGCAAGATCTTCGCTTCGGGTTGAGGTCCAGGGCCCCGTGCATCTTGCATGCCGGCCTGGTTCCCGTCGACAAGGAGGTCTTGCATGGCAGCCCCTGTTGTCGGTGCGCTTATCTGGGGATATCGCGCCTATCGTGCTTACGCCGCCTACGAAACTGCGCAAACCGCCATCGAAACGGCCGAGACGCTGGCGCAGATCGGCCAGCGCAAGAAAGAGGTCCAGACCATCCTGAAAGATACCATCAGCGGCATGAAGAAAGAGATCGACATCAAGAGCTCGACGTTCGTGCGCACTGGCGGCAACGTCACGGTGTCGCGCGGCCGCCGTGAAAACGTGACATACCGCCAGTACATCGAACGCAAGATCCCATTCCGGCCGGTGATCAGCATGGTGTGCCAGTGGGCGCTGAAGTCGCCGCTGATCGTGCCCAGACGGATACGCAAGAAGATCCCGGGCGACGTCATCGAAACCACGATCGATATCGCGCTCAAGCAGACAACGGCGTCGCTGGTGTTTGAAGCGGTGGATGACCTGCTGGCGTGGCAAAGCCCTTTGAAAGCGGAACCTAACTACAACGCCGCGTCGCGCGCGGCGATGCTGGGTGAGCCGGCGACGCGGCCCATGCGCATCAGTGAATATTTCCCCTTCTGGCCAAGGCCGAAAGGCAGCTTGGCGCCGGATTTGGTCATCGTGGAATACCGCCAGCAGCCGTTTGAGGTCGACAACGTGTTCGCGGCGGTGGAGATCAAGTTTCCGAACGACTGGGTCAAGGATGTGCAGATGCAGGACTATGTGAGGCTGATGAACAGGAATACCGACAAGGTTGCTTTGCTTCGCGTCCCGGAGGACTGCACCGGATTCCGCCCCGCAAAGGACTCCAGCGGCGCGCAGCCGCCAAGGAAAAGACGATGAGTACGAGCCATCCCTTGATTGACGACGATGACCTGTCCGGCATGATCGACGATCTAAAAAAGTGGCCGCACACGTCCATTGACTACAGTGACTTTGAACTGTCGACCACGCTGTTCTTGACGTTCTACTTGAGCTACGAGCCAGCGCACTGTCTTCAGACAACGCTGGCGATGATAGAAGTGAAGGAAGCGTTCGAAAAGTTGCTGGGCCACCCTTTCACCATCGCGACGCATCCCCAATCCGAACGTCCACACTCCTATGGATCAAAGCGGCTTGGCGACATACGGGAATGGGCGAGGTTGATTCCGGTCGAAAAGACGTTTTCAGCGAAGTTCACCGACGAAAAGAACCATCAAAGTTCGCCGCTTCATTCTGCGTACTTGTGGCGAACGGCCGACTGGCGCGATGGAGGAGAGGACTACTCATCAATCCAGTTTTATTACCGCTGGCAATGGTGGCTGGAGAACAAAGACGCGTGGCGGCGGTTCGTGCTTGATACTATCGGCCGCCTGAAGCCGGCCCAGGTCTACAGCGGCTTTTCAATGGGAAACCCGCTTGAATTCGGCATGCGTGCCGAAACAGCGGTATGGGATCGCGCGTTGGCGCCACACTTTTATGGCCTGGATACCGATTATCCGTTCGGCATGTCGCTCACGCCGCAGCTGCCCTCCGGCATCCGTCCACCCACCTGGGGCTTCTTCCTGTCCGACATCTGGCGCAATAAGGCGTCTCTTTCCAGCGAAGACGTGATCGCGCAACTTGCCGATCCGCGTATCCGTATCGACGCCCTCAGTGGCGGTCATTGGATCGAGCTGGGGCCGCAACCCGAGCTCTATCCGGTGGAAGACGGCGTGCCCGCGCTGCCCGTTTTGCTCAACCGGCTGCTGCGCAGAATTCGCCACCCGCAGCTGGATCTGGTTGGCTTCGGCGAATGGGACGGCGACCCGAACGAACGCTTCAACCGTCGCGACACTCAGCGTTGGCTGGCGCGGTTCGACGATGACAGCGATTGGCCCAAGCCGGAAATTCGTGGTCATGAACCGGGGGCGCCGGCGGTCGATCCCGTACCCACCCACGTCGTCGTGGGCAGCACGATTCCGTCTGAGGGCTGGTGGTACACGCTGGCGCAAGACCAGTCACGCCGCTACTTCAAGGCCGACGACGTCGCGCCACCCATCTCCCAGGACACCTCGCGCGGGCGCGTCATCTGGCAACGCGATATCGACCAGCGGGCGCCTGAACCTGAACCGGCGCGCCGCGCCGAAACGGGCCAGCTTGCCCCTCGCGCCGGTCAGTGGCGCGCGCACGAAGTGGCCGACGTCTTGTGCGTCGTGGCCAAGCATGAGCCCTTGCCGGCGTACCAAGGGCGGCCAATAACGTGGCGGTGGATGCGCGAAGCCGTGGCCGCGCCCGCGGGCGCCGCGCACGGTCGGTCGGGCCAGGCCTGCCCCTACCCCGGCACATGGACGTGCCAGGAATTTGCCACGGGCCCCCAGACCTTCATGTATCAGACGATCTTCCCGCAGATCAATGGGCGGGACGTCACCTGGGTAATGGTGACATTCATGAAATAACCGGCCCAGGCTGGTGATCGGCCCTGCCACGCGTTGTAGACGTGCAGGCATCCTTCGGATGCACGCCGGGGTGGGCGAGGCTTCTTGCCAAGCGCATAATTCCAGTTCAGCCCGCAATACAGGCGGGCGGCTACAGGAGAGACGAATGCGGTTGTTGTTTTTGGGTGCCGGCGGCACGGGCGGATATTTCGGCGGGCGCGCCGCGCAGGCGGGCGCGGATGTGACCTTTCTGGTGCGCGAACCGCGTGCCGCGCGCTTGCGCGAACAAGGCTTGCGCATCAAGAGCCCGTTGGGTGATGCCACCCTGCATCCGAAACTGGCCACCCAGCAGACGCTGCAAGGCGCCTATGACGTGGTTGTGCTCAGCTGCAAGGCGTACGACCTGGCCAGCGCCATCGACGCCATCCGCCCCGCCGTCGGCCCGGACACCGCCGTGTTGCCCATCATGAATGGCGTGCTGCAATACGACGTGCTGGACCGCGAGTTTGAACCGCATCGCGTCTTGGGCGGGCTGTGCCAGATTAACGCCACGCTGGGCCAGGACGGCGAAGTCGTGCACCTGGGCAAGCACGCGAACATCGTCTTTGGCGAACGTGCGGGCCCGGCGCGCAGCGAGCGCTGCGTGGCGCTGGAACAGGCGCTGGCCGGTGGTGAATATGTCAGCCGCCTTAGCGAAGACATCCACCAGGACATGTGGGAAAAGTACGTGATGCTGACCACGCTGGCCGCCGCCACGTGCCTGATGCGCGGCTCGATCGGCCAGATCGCGTCCACCGATGACGGCATCGATATCCTGAAAAGCCTGCTGCAAGAATCGCAGGCCGTGGCCGCCGCGTCCGGCCATGCGGTGCGTCCCGAAGCTGATGCGTTTGTGCAGAACTTGATCAGCGACCGCACGCAGCCGATGACGGCGTCCATGTTCCGGGACTTGCGCCAGGGCCTGCCGGTCGAAGCCGATCACATCGTGGGCGACATGGTGCATCGCGCACACACGCTGGGTGTGGATGCCACCTATCTGCGCGTGGCGTTTTCGCATTTGCAGGTCTATCAAGCGCAGCGCGCGGCGGGTTGAATCCGTAGCGGGTCCAAATCGAGTCCCCGGTCGATTGATGCACGGATTGCAAAAAACTCGTCGCGATAATCGGGTTTTTTGTTCGGATTTGACCGAATAGTATGGATTGCCAGATTCGGGGCGGCAGGCGG
>NZ_JBLVOL010000104.1:45860-62075 GCF_053543755.1 Achromobacter semiaridum
CCCGCCCCTTTCCCAGGAGCAAGACCATGAAAATCGCATTGATCGGAATCACGGGCCGTGTGGGCTCGCGCGTGGCGGACGAACTGCTCAAGCGCGGCCACCAGGTAACGGGCATTGCCCGCAACCCGGCCGACGTCAACGTCCAACCCGGGTTGACCGTCCAGCAGGGCGACGCCACCGACCCCGCCACCTTGACTCCCTTGCTTACCGGGCACGATGCGGTGGTCAGCGCCACGCGCTTCGTGTCGACCGACGCCAAGCCCCTGATCGCCGCCGTGAAGAACGCGGGCGTGCCGCGCCTGCTGGTGGTGGGCGGCGCGGGCAGCCTGCTGGTGGCGCCCGGCACGCTGCTGATCGATACCCCTGAATTTCCGGATGCCTACAAGCCCGAGGCGCGCGCCGGCGTCGTGTTCCTGGACACGCTGCGCCAGGAAAAGGTGCTGAACTGGACGTTCCTGTCGCCCTCGGCAATGTTCGAGCCGGGCGAGCGCACCGGCAGCTTCCGCCTGGGCGAAGACCACCTGCTGGCTGACGACGAAGGCAAGAGCTGGATTTCGATGGAGGACTACGCGATTGCGCTGGCCGACGAAATCGAAACTTCCCAGCATGCGCGCCGACGCTACACCGTCGGCTACTGAAGCGGCCGCCGGCCACTGCCGCCAAGGTACTTGGGAGCCCGTCAAGGGCTCCTTTTTCAATTGTGCAAGCCTGCCGGAACCCGCCGTTTTGTTTGTAAACTGGCAGGCCGCCAGCCGGCGTATCCAGAAGTTGTCCGTATGCGTATGAAGTGCAAATCCTTGGCCGCCTGTGTGCTGCTCGCGTCTCAAAGCCTGGCCTGCGTGCCGGCGCTGGCGGCCGCGCCGCAGTCGAACAAGGAGATCGTCGTTGCGTTTTTTCGCATGATGTTCCAGGACCGCGACATCGACGAGGCCGTGCGCCTGTACGTCAGCCCCAACTATGTGCAGCACAACCCGTACATGCGCGATGGCGTCAGCCCCATGGTCGATTTCTTTCCGCCTTATTTCGACCAGCATCCGCAGGCCATCGTCGACATCAAGCGGGTGATCGCCGAGGGTGATCTGGTGGTGATCCACAATCAGTGGCGTGATTCGCCTGAGGATCGCGGCCAGGCCATCGTTGACATTTTCCGGGTCAACAAAGGAAAGATCGTCGAACACTGGGACGTCAGCCAGGAAATTCCCGAGAACCCCGCCAATCAGAACGGCATGTTCTAACAAGGCCGCCATGTCACGCATCGAAGCCGTAGAGCTGCCCCGTTCCTACCTGCTGTTGAACCACGGCCCCACCGTGCTGGTCACCAGTGCCCATGGCGCATCGCGCAACGTGATGGCGGCCGCGTGGGCCATGCCGCTGGATTTCAACCCGGCCAAGATGCTGGTGGTGGTGGACAAGAACACCTACACGCGCGAACTCATCGAAGCATCGGGCGAATTCGCGCTGTGCATACCCTCGCGCGCGCAAGCTGCCGCCACCTTGAAGGTGGGCTCTGAAACAGGCCGCGGCGTAGACAAATTCGAGCACTGCGGGCTGACCACATTTGCCGCCAGCAAGATCGGCGCGCCGCTGGTCAGCGATTGCCTGGGCTGGCTGGAATGCAAGGTGGTGCCCGAACCGCACAACCAGCAGGCTTATGATCTGTTCATCGGCGAGGTCGTTGCCGCCTGGGCCGCGCCCGATGTGTTCTCGCAAAACCGCTGGCACTTCCCCGAAGACGAGCGCCGTTCGATTCACTATGTGGCGGGCGGTTCGTTCTTTGCCACTGGCCAGCCCTTCAACGTTTCAGAACCGGAGTAGCCCCTATGCGCAGCGTGTATCTTGCGGGGTTCGACGTCTTCCTGCCCGATGCCGTGGCGCATGGCCAGCGGCTCAAGGCCCTGTGCGCCACGTACGGCTTCGAGGGGCTTTTTCCCTTGGACAATACGGCGCCGCAAGACTTGTCGGGTGCGGCACTGGCACAGTGGATCTACCGCGAGAACGTCGCGCTGATCCGACGTGCCGACATGGTGATGGCCAACCTGAACGCGTTTCGGGGTACTGAGCCGGATTCGGGCACGGCCTTCGAAGTGGGCTACGCCATCGCCTGCGGCAAGCCGGTATGGGGCTATACCAGCCAGGCGGGCTCGCTGATCGATCAGGTGGCGGTGGGGGCGGCGGCCGATGACGGCGCCGCGCGCATGGTCGACGCCGATGGCTACACGGTGGAAGACTTCGGCTTGAACCTGAACCTGATGCTGGCATGCAGCGCGCGCATCGTGGTGGGCAAGGCTTCCGATTGCCTGGCCCGCATGGCGCAGGACGCCAGCGGGGGCCGGTAATAGGGCCAGTCGCGGCCGCTTACTTCGCCACCTTCTTGCGCGCCACCTTCCTCGCCACCGGCGTCCCCAGATACCCCATCACCGCATCCACCACGGCCTCTTCCAGCTGCTTGGTGGAAAAGCCCGCGGGCGGCTCCAGCGCCGCCGCGTGCACCAGCGATTCCATGATGCGCAGCACCACATAGGTCGCCAGATCGCGATCCTGCTGTGCGATTTCGGCCCGGTGCAGTTCCAGCAGATGCCGCATGCGGCGGTGGATATCCTGATCGGCCATGCTGTGTTCGCGCGGCGTGTCGAACAAGGGAAATTCCCGTTCCAGCACGCGGTGCAGCGCGGGTTCCAGCAGGTGCGCGTGCAACATGGCCTGCACGATGGCGGCCACGCGTTCTTTCAGCGTCGCGGCGGGGTTGCTGTTGAGCACATCGTCGATGACGTCCAGCATCTGGTTGTCATGGCGCTGGTGCAGCGCCGCGATCAGCGCGTTCTTGTTCGGAAAGTACTGATACAGCGAGCCGACGCTGACACCCGCCGTTTCAGCGATCAGGTTGGTGTTGGTGCCCGCGTAGCCGTGCGTGGCCAGAACGCGAGCCGTCGCTTGCAGGATCGTATCGACGGTGTGCTGGGAACGGAGCTGGCGCGGCGATTTTCGGGGCTGGGGAATGGCGGTCATGGATGCGTTGAAAGGCGAGTATCAAACCTGAGCAATGGCTCATGGAATTTACGGCAGGCAATCTGGTTTTTTACCCGCAAGCGCGGATTATGCCATCGACAAATTCTGTCGCGATGGTGTCAGATCGCCACGCCCTTTTCACGCACTCTTTCTCAATGCCCGACGTCAGACCGTGGCGGCCATTTCCAGCACTTCGTCGTCCACGGGCTGTGTGTGACCGTCTTTCAGCAGTTGCAGGTGCTCGGCTAGTTCGGCGATGGTCAGCGCGACCAGGCCGTGCTGGGCAGCGTAGCGCTCAAGCGACGCGCCGCGCATCATGGTGCCGTCGGGGTTCATCAGTTCGCACAGCACGCCGGCGGGGCGCAGGCCGGCCAGCACGGCCAGATCAACCGAGCCTTCGGTGTGGCCGCGTCGCGTCAGCACGCCACCGGGCTGCGCGCGCAGCGGGAACACGTGGCCGGGGCTGACGATGTCTTCGCTTTGCGCGGTCGGCGAAATCGCCGCGCGGATGGTGGTGACCCGGTCCACGGCGGACACGCCGGTGCTGACGCCGTCGCGCGCCTCGATCGACACGGTGAATGCGGTGGCGAAGCGGCTTTGGTTGCGCGTGACCATGGGCGCAAGTTCCAGGCGGTCCAGCGTTTCGCCGGGCAGGCAAAGGCAGACGATGCCGCTGCCGTCGCGGATCAGTTGCGCCATGACCGGCACGGTCAGCTTGTCGGCGGCGACGATCAGGTCGGCTTCGTTCTCGCGATCGAAGTCGTCCATGAGGATGACGGGACGGCCCAGGCGCAGATGATGCAGCGCGCGCTGCAAACGGGCGGCGAACGGTTGCGAAGCCAGGCTGGGCAGGGACTGCGGGGTATTGAGGTTGGACATTGAAACGCTCTCGCAAAATGAAGGGGGCGAAAAACGTTTCAGGGCTAATCGACAGCCAAGCGCAATACAACGTTCCAGGCGCAAGCGCGCCTGGTGACGGGGTGTTGTGCCGGCACATCTTCTCTCATCCGGACTATGACCGTCGGCTCTGGCATCTCACCAGATCTGCTGACCCCGATGTCCGTGAAGGACGCCGGGCGCTCGCGGGCTTGCCACATTGCATGGCATACCGCCGGTGGGGAATTACACCCCGCCCTGAAGACGTACTGCATGTCGTGTTAACGACATCGGCGATTGTACGCCTGTCCGCGCGAGCGGTGGAACAGGCCGGGCGGGGCCGCGTACGAAGGCCTTCAGGGGACGGACTTGTCGGCCGGGGCCGCCTTGGTCGGGGCCTTTTTCGTCGTCGTCGCCTTTTTCGTCGTCGTCGTGTTCGTTGCCTTCTTCGCCGCCTTTTTCGCCGCCTTTTTCGGCAGCGCCAGCATCGTGCCTCGGCAAGGCGGGGTGCCGCACAGGCAGCGGTAGCCCTCTTTCAGCGCCTTGGTGATGCGGCCGTCCAGCACCAGTCCGTAGTCATACGACAGCTCGGTGCCGCGCGGGATGTCCTGCAAGGCAACGATGTAGACGCGCTTGCCGTGCTTGCCTTCCTGCGCTTCGCAGTTGGGCTGACAGGAATGGTTGATCCAGCGCGCGTCGTTGCCTTCGTCGCCACCGTCGATCACGCGGCCGGAACTGAGCGCGAAGAAGAACGTGTGAAACGGATCGTCCGGGTTGGTCGGGTGGCGCCGGTCGGCTTCCTTGGCGCTGATGCGCGCGCCGCCGTACTCGATGATGCGCGTGCCCGCGGGGATCTTGCGAGCGGCGAAGACGCCGTTGCCATGCAACTTCGAGCGGCGAACGACGTGCCAGGGCTTGATCGGGGTGGCTTCGGTGGTCATGGAGGCGTGGGGCGAGACGGTGGGGGGATGAGACGAAACAGAATTATATCGACGCGCCGGTGACACGGATGACAGGCGTATAGTGAGCGCCGCCTTGTCTTTACTTGATATTCATCATGATCGTCCGTCCGCGGCCTTCCGCGTTGGGTTTGTTCTTTGTGTTGCGGGGTTCCATCATCCCGCGCATTCTCAGCAGGATCATCGTCATCACGCTGTTGTCCTGCGTGGTGGTGTGGATGTACCACCGCCAGTGGTTCTCGCCCGCGCACCTGACGGCGGTGCCGTTTTCGCTGTTCGGGCTGGCGTTGTCGGTGTTCATGGGGTTTCGCAACAACGTCTGCTATGACCGTTGGTGGGAAGCCCGCAAGCAGTGGGGCGACCTGATCGTGCAGGCGCGCAGCCTGGCGCGCGAAAGCGCGGTGCTGCTGGCCGCCAGCACGGCCAACCCCATCCAGGAACGGCTGGTACGGCGCTGCATCGGCTTTGGCTATGGCCTGGCGGCGCGGCTGCGCGGGCAAGATATGGTTGATGCGGTGCGCCCCTGGGTGCAACAAGACGAGCTGGATACGCTGGCCGGTTGCCGCAACGTGCCCGACGCCCTGCTCATGGCCATTAACCGCGATCTGGCCGGCTGCCTGCGGCGCGGCGAACTCAGCGACATTCTTTACCAGGGCCTGACCCAACGCGTGGCCCAGTGCGCCGCCATCCAGGCCGCCTGCGAACGCATCAAGTTCACGCCCTGTCCGTTTGCGTATTCCTTGCTGCTGCATCGCACGGCATGGCTGTTCTGCCTGCTCCTGCCCTTCGGGCTGGTGGGCACGCTGGAATATCTGACGCCCGTGGCGGTCATCATCATTGCCTATACCTTCTTCGGGCTGGACGCGTTGGGCGACGAGCTTGAAGACCCCTTCGGCCTGGAAGAAAACGACCTGCCTTTGTCGGCGCTGGCCCGCGTGATCGAGATCGACCTGCTGGAAGGCCTGGGCGTGCGCCCGCTACCGGAACCGGCTGTGCCGCAGGACTACGTGCTGCGCTGACGACGCCTCAGCTGACCGGCCCGGTCAGCGGCAGCATCGTCTCTTTCAAGCGCCGCAGCACGAAGCAGGACTTGCTGTGGCGGATGCCAGGGATGCGGTACAGCTGTTCGCGCAGCAGCCGTTCGTAGTCGCGCGTATCGCGCACGGCGATGCGGATGTAATAGTCGTAGTCGCCCGACACCAGAAATGCTTCCAGCACTTCGGGAATGGCCGCCAGCGCGCGGCCGAACTCGTATAAGGTTTCTTCGCTGTGGCTTTCCAGCGTGACGTGGACGATGACCGTGTCCATGAACCCCAGGCTGGCCGGGTCGATGTCCACGGTGTACCCGCGGATGACGCCGGCGCCCTCCATCCGCTTGATGCGATTCCAGCACGGGGTAGACGACAGGCCCACCGCCGCACCGATCTCATTCAAGCTGGCGCGCGCGTTCTCTTGCAGCACCTTCAAAATGGCGAGGTCAAACTTGTCCAGGTTCATTTTCTTTGATTCCTCCAAATCAAAGATGAATTTACTCCGGCAGACCCGTATTCGTGGAAAAGAAGATAAAAATTCTGCGCGCCTACGAATAAGATAGATAGCATGAACGATCGCCTGCACCCCACCGCCGCCGCCGCGCTAGCCGCCACCGAAGCCCCTCTTGCGAACGGGGCCAAGATTCTGCTCGATACGCTGATTGCAAACGGGGTCGATACCGTGTTCGGCTACCCGGGGGGCGCGGTCCTGCCGCTGTACGACGCCCTGTACGCCGAGCCGCGCCTGCGCCACGTGCTGGTGCGCCACGAGCAGGCCGCCGTGCATGCCGCCGAGGGCTATGCCCGCAGCACCGGCCGCACGGGCGTGGTCTTTGTGACCTCCGGCCCCGGCATGGCCAACACCACCTCCGGCCTGCTGGACGCCATGTGCGATTCGATTCCGGTGCTGTGCATCAGCGGCCAGGTCGCTACCGCCGCGATCGGCACCGACGCCTTTCAGGAATGCGACGCCATCGGCATTTCGCGTTCCGTCACCAAATGGAATACTCAGATCCGCG
The DNA here is from genome assembly GCF_053543755.1 of Achromobacter semiaridum. Classification (NCBI taxonomy): domain Bacteria; kingdom Pseudomonadati; phylum Pseudomonadota; class Betaproteobacteria; order Burkholderiales; family Alcaligenaceae; genus Achromobacter; species Achromobacter semiaridum. The sequence goes on from NZ_JBLVOL010000104.1 coordinate 52,752, forward strand.
CCGTGGACGACGTGGCCAACGTGGTGGCGCGTGCCTTTGAACTGACCCGCCAGGGCCGGCCCGGCCCGGTGCTGGTGGACTTTCCTAAAGACGTGCAGCTGGCCGTGCCGCGCGATGCGGACGACGACGTGCCCGGCCTGCCGTCGCAGCAAAAGCTGGCCGCGCTGCGAGCGCGCCGGCAGTCGGGCAAGCTGGCGGCCAAGTTGCCGCAGTCGGCCGTGCGCCGCGCCGCCGCGTTGGTCGCACAGGCCAAGCGGCCCATCTTCTACGGCGGTGGCGGCCTGGTGAACGCAGGCCCCGAGGCCTGCGAGGCCTTCACGGATCTGGTGCGCCACACCGGCGCGCCGTGCACCCTGACGCTGATGGGCCTGGGCGCCTTCCCCGCGTCCGACCCGCAGTTTGTCGGCATGCTGGGCATGCATGGCACCGTCGAAGCCAACCTGGCCATGCACAACGCGGATCTGGTGGTGTGCATCGGCGCCCGGTTCGACGATCGCATCACCGGCAAGCTGTCCGAGTTTTGCCCGCACGCGCGCAAGATCCATATCGACATCGACCCTGCTTCCATCAACAAGGTGGTGCGCGTGGACGTGGCGCTGGTGGGCGACTGCCTGCCGCTGGTGCGCGCGCTGCGTGCAGAACTGGGCGACGCACCGCTGGAGCCCGCGCGCCTGGCGCCGTGGTTCAAGCGCATCGAGGCCTGGCGTGCGCAGGACTGCCTGGGCTTCACGCCCGCCGCCGACGCCATCTTGCCGCAGCACCTGATGTCCAGCCTGAACGCCGCGCTGGCCGATCGCGACCCCATCGTGTCCACCGACGTGGGCCAGCACCAGATGTGGGCCGCGCAATACCTGCGTTTCGACAAGCCGAACCGCTGGTTGACCTCTGGCGGCGCCGGCACGATGGGCTATGGCGTGCCCGCCGCCATCGGCGCGCAGGTGGCGCATCCGGACAAGACCGTGGTGTGCGTCAGCGGCGATGCGTCGGTGCTGATGAACATCCAGGAACTGTCCACCGCCATGCAGCACCAGACGCCCGTGAAGGTGGTGCTGTGCAACAACGGCTACATGGGCATGGTGCGCCAATGGCAGGAACTGATCCACGGCGGGCGCTACAGCCACAGCTATAACGCGTCGCTGCCCGACTTCGTGGCGCTGGCGCGCGCGTTCGGCTGGGGCGCGGCGCGCGTGGATGATCCGGCCAAGCTGGACGCCGCGCTGGCCGAATGCCTGGCGCATGATGGGCCGTACTTTCTTGACGTGGCCGTGACCGCGCAAGAGAACTGCTTTCCGATGATGCCGGCCGGCCATGGCCACCAGAAGATGATGCTGGCCGAAGGCGTCTGGTACCAGGACGAGACGACCTGATCGCCTAGAACTGGATCGACAGGCCGCCGTCCACCACCAGCACGTGTCCGTTCACGTAGGACGCGGCCGGTGACGCAAGGAATACCGCCGCGCCCGCGATTTCTTCCGGCTCGCCCCACCGGCCCGTTGGATTGCGCGCGGCGATCCGCGGGCCGAAGTTCGGGTCCGCCACCATGGCCGCGTTGGTTTCCGTGGCGAACGTGCCCGGCGCGATGGCGTTGCTGGTGATGTGCTGGCCACCAAATTCTGCCGCCAGCGCGCGCACCATGCCCGTCAGCCCCTGCTTGGCGGCGGGATAGACGGCGTCGCCCGCGCGCGCCAATTCCCCCACCACCGACGTGATCGCGATCAGGCGTCCGCCGCCCTGGCGCACCATGCGTTCGGCCGCGAACTTGGCCAGCAGCATGCCGGCCACCAGATCGGTGTCGATCAATTCGCGGATTTCGGCCGGCGTCGTGTCGCGCAACGTCTTGCGGTTGCGTGCGCCCACGTTGTTGACCAGCACGTCCAGCCGGCCATGTTCGTCGTCGATGCGCTGGAAGGCGCGCGCCATGTCGGCGTCGTTGCTGACGTCGAACGGCAAGGCATGCGCATCCAGGCCCGCGTCGGCGAGCTCGGCCACGGCGGCGTCCACCGCCGCGCTGTTGCGGCCGTTGATCAACACGCGCGCGCCGCAGCCGGCCAACGCCCGCGCGATGCAAAAGCCCAGCCCGCGCGCGGACCCGGTTATCAGCGCCACCTGGCCCGTCAGGTCGAAGTTACGTAAATAGGGAAGAGTGCTCATCAATGCTGTCCCGAATTTTTCATGGTCATTCCCTGAACTCCGGCGCCCAATGCAGCAGCCGCCGTTCCAGCCAGGTCACACAATAAACCAGCGCGATACCGACGATGGACAGCAGCGTCACGGCCGCGAACATGTCGGTGGCGTTCAAGGTGGCCAGCGCGGTGATCATCAGATAGCCCATGCCCGTGGTCGACCCGACGAATTCGGCCAGCACCACGCCGATCAGCGCAAAGCTGATAGCGTTGGGCAAGGCGGCGAACGTCCAGGCCGCGGCGGTGGGTATGCGCACGCGCCACAGGATCTGGCGCGGCGAGCCGCCCAGCGTGCGGCAGAAGTCCACCAGTTCACGTTCGACGCTGCGGCCGCCTTTGTAGGTGTTGAAGAACACCAGGAAGAACACCACGAACCACGACGTCACCACCTTGGAGGCCAGCCCCAGGCCGAAGAACATGGTGATGAGCGGCACGAAGGCGATGCGCGGCATCGAGTTGAACGCCACGATGAACGGGTTGAAGACATCGGCCAGGAAGCGGCTGCGGCTAAGCGTCATGCCGACGATGAAGCCGCTGCCCACTCCCACCACCAGGCCCACCATCGTGGCTTGCAAGGTCAGCCAAAGATGCGGCCAGACCGAGCGTGGGCCGGGTTGCAGCCATTCCCACAAACGCACCGCCACGCGCGACGGCTGGCTGATGAAGAACGGATCGAACAAGGTGTTCTGCGTGAACCACGGAATGCGCGTCAGCGTTTCCCATGACCCAAGAATGATGGCAAGAATCAGCACCTGCCACAACGTGATGCGCACGCGGCGCTTGATGCCGGCGCGGCGGTCCAGCCGCAGCTGGTCCTGCAAGGAATTTGAGGTTTCAGTCGGAATCATGGGGCGGGAAGAATCAGGCGGCGGCGCGGAACTGCTGGCCCAGCACGCTCCAGAGGCTTTGCACGTGGGCCACGAATTGCGGCGTTTCGCGCAGCGTGAAGACGTCGCGCGGATGCGGGATGCGGATGCGTTCGTCCAGCAGCACGCGGCTGGGTGGGCCGGACAGCACCACCACCCGGTCCGACAGCAGGATGGCTTCGTCCAGGTCGTGCGTGACCATCACGATGGTCTGGCCCAGCTTGCGCCAGATCTCCATCAGCTCGCGATGCAGGTGCGTTTTGGTGTGCGTGTCCAGCGCGCCAAAGGGCTCGTCCAGCAGCAGGATGCGCGGCTCGACGGCCAGGCTCATCAATAGCGCCACGCGCCGCCGCATGCCGCCCGACAGCTGGTGCGGGAAGGCGTCGGCGAAGTCGGTCAGGTGGCCAAGCGCTAGCAGCTCTGCCACGCGCTGCGCGATCTTGTCGGCGGCCACGCCGTGAAACTTCAAGCCCAGCGCCACGTTCTTCTTGACGCTGAACCACGGCAGCAAGGTGTCTTTCTGAAAGATGTAGCCCAGCGCAGGAGGCACCTGCCCGTCAACTTGCCGGCCGTCCACGTGAATGGTGCCGGTGGTGGGCCGCAAGAAACCGGCGATCATGTTCAGCAGCGTGCTTTTGCCGCAACCCGAGGGGCCGACGATCGAGACGAATTCACCCGCTTCGATGCTCAGGCTGACGTCGCCCACCGCATGCGTCGTGCCCTGGCGTGACTGGTACGCCTTGCCGACCTTGTCCAGCGTAATCATCAAAGGCCCCGCGCTTTGCGCACGAAGCTCATGTCCACGCATTTGGCATAGGGCACGGTCTTGATTTCGTCATTGGAAAACTGGCGGCCGTCGCCCATGATGGCCGTCATGCGGTTGTACGCGTCTTCGGTGATGATGTTGTCTTTCAGGAACACCGTGTCTTTGTAGACGCCCAATGTCTTCTCAATGGCGGCGCGCGGGAACGCGCTGAGGTAGTCGTCGTAGATCACGTCGGCAATGCCCGAGGCCGGCGTGGCGGTGATGAAGTCCTGCGCCTTGACCATTGCGCTGACGAAGGCCTGCACCACTTCCGGGCGCTTCTGGATGGTGTCTTGCAGGGTCAGCGCGGCAATGCCGGGCACGTCGCCGCCCATGAATTCGTTCCACGACGCCTCGGTGGTGGCGTCGAAAATGGGCACGCCCCAGCCTTCCTGGCGGGCCTGTTCCATCATGGACATGGTGGCCATGCTGGCGGATACCGAGCCCGTCTTCAACGCGCCCAGCATCGTGGCCAGATCGCCCAGGGGGCGGATGTCGACCTTGTCCGCCACGCCGGCTTTCTGCATCAGGTACAGCGCCATCAGCCAGGTGCTGGACTGCGGTTGTGTGGCGCCGACGCGCTTGCCGGCCAGGTCTTTCAACGATTTGATCTTGCCGCTTTCGAAGTCTTCGCGGCGCACGATGATGTTGGCGTACGTCAGCTTGCGGTCAAAGCCGAACACCAGCGTGGCGGCTTTGCCGGCAATGGTCAGCGCGGGCGCGGCGGTGGCGGCGGTGGCGCCGAACACGATCTGGCCGGCCGCCAGCAATTGGTTGGTGCGCGGGCCGCTTTGCGAATTCAGGTATTCAACGTCCAGGCCGCCTTCGGTGAAGTAGCCCTTCTTCAGCGCCACGTAGCCGGCCGCGAAAAAGGGGTCGATGCTGCCCTGCCCGTAGACGACGCGGCCCAGCTTGGGCTGGGCAAACGCGACGCGCCCGTCAAGCAGGGCCACACCGGCCAAGGCGCCGGCGGAGGTCAGGATGCGGCGGCGCGTGGTGAAGCGGGGGCTGTGGATCATGTCGTCCTCGGATTGATTTTTGGGTGGCGCTGTTTGGCGTAAACAATACCCCAGCGTGTGCGGCCCAACAATGGAAAACGCCCGGGTTGTCCGGGCGTGGGTCGGCAAGGGGTGACCGGGTTGGGGACCGGGCGTGATCGGGGCGGATGGTTCCGCCCTTTTCGTCGCGCCGGATTCCCGCTACGAAGCGGTTTTCTTCGGCGCGGCCTTTTTGACTGCCTTTTTGGCGGCGGTCTTGGTGGCCGTCTTAGTGGCTGTCTTGGTTGCCGCTTTCTTCACCGCCGCCTTCTTGGCGGGCGCTTTTTTCGCTGCGGGCTTCGTCGCCGTCTTCGTTGCCGTTTTCGAGGCGGTCTTGGACGGCGCGCGGCCCGGCTTTTCAGGACGCGGCTCGAATTCGAAGCCGATCTTGCCGTCGGGCTGGCGCACCAGGAAAGCCTTGAACTTGCGGTTCGTGCGGCTGGACACAAAGCCGTCCAGCAGGTCGGTGCGGCCGGTGTTCAGCAGCTTGCCCATCTGTTCGGCCGAGATCTCCTGTTGCAGGATGACCTTGCCCGAGCGGAAGTCGCAGGTCTTTTCAGGCCCGACCGACTTCTCGCACACGTAGCTCATGCCGTGCTCGAACACGCGCGACTGGCACTTGGGGCAGGGGCCGACCGGCGTGTGGCCCGAGAAGTCCACCGCCTCGGTATCGTCTTCGTCGTTCTGACCGAAGTCGAACTCCAGCTTGTACTCGTCGCTGATGCGCAGGATGGCTGCAAACGGACGGCCCATCTTGCTGATGAAGCCTTGCAGCGGACCGATCTCGCGCTTGGCCAGCAGCTCTTCGACTTCCGGCAGTTCGAACGTGCGGCCGCCCGGGTGCTTGCCGATCGAGAAATCGCAGGCGGTGCAGGCGAAGCGGCGATAGTTTTCCTTGACCACCGCGCCGCACTTGGGGCACGGCGTTTGCAAGGTGGCGTAGTCGCCCGGCACCGTGTCGCGCTCGTATTCCTTGGCGCGCTTGACGATCACCTGGGTCATCTGCGCAATCTCGCGCATGAAGGCCTCACGGCCCAGGCCGCCCTGCTCGATCTGCTTGAGCTTGTGTTCCCATTCGCCGGTCAGTTCTGGCGAGGTCAGTTCGGTCACGTCCAGGCCCGACAACAGCGTCATCAGCTGGCGCGCCTTGGCGGTGGGCACCAGGTCGCGGCCTTCACGGCGCAAATACACCTCGTTGAGCAGGCCTTCGATGATGGCAGCCCGCGTGGCCGGCGTACCCAGCCCGCGTTCGGACATGGCTTCGCGCAGCTCTTCGTCGTCCACCAGCTTGCCGGCGCCTTCCATGGCTGACAGCAAGGTGCCTTCGTTGAAGCGGGCGGGCGGCTTGGTCGACAGGCCGACGGCTTCGACGTCTTCCGTGCGCACCGTTTCGCCGTCGGCAACCGGCACCAGGTTGGCGTCTTCGCCTTGGGCTTCCTTGCCGTACACGGCCAGCCAGCCCGGCGTGACCAGCACCTTGCCGTCGGTGCGGAAGCGATGCCCCTGCACTTCGGTCAGGCGGGTGGTGACGCGGTATTCGGCGGCCGGGAAGAACACGGCCAGAAAGCGCTTGAGCACCAGGTCGTACAGCTTGGCCTCGGCCTCGCTGAGGTCATGCGGGATTTGCAGCGTGGGAATGATGGCAAAGTGATCCGACACCTTCTTGTTGTCGAAGATGCGGCGGTTTGGCTTCACCCACTGCTGGCTGACGACGGTGTCCGCGTGGCGGGCCAGGCCGCCCACGGCGTTCGAGCCGCCCTTGGCCAGCGCGCGCATGGTTTCCTGCACCGTGGTGATGTAGTCCTCGGGCAGATAGCGGGAATCGGTACGCGGATAGGTCAGCGCCTTGTGGCGTTCGTACAGGGTCTGCGCCAGGGCCAGCGTGGTCTTGGCCGAAAAGCCGAAACGGCCGTTGGCCTCGCGCTGCAACGACGTCAGGTCGTACAGGGCCGGCGACATCTGGGTCGACGGCTTGGATTCTTCAGTGACGTTGCCCGGCTGGTCGCGGCAGGCTGCCACCACGCTCTGGGCGGCGGCGGCGGACCACAGGCGCGATTCGCGCTTTTCCGGGTCGCGGTCGTCTTTCTTGAATTGCGGGTCGATCCAGCGGCCTTCGTACAGGCCGGCGGCGGCGATGAAGGTGGCGCGCACTTCCCAGTAGTCGCGCGGCACGAAGCGGCGGATGCGCTCTTCGCGCTCGGCCACGATGGCCAGTGTGGGCGTCTGCACCCGGCCGACCGGCGTCTTGAAGAAGCCGCCGTCCTTGCTGTTGAAGGCGGTCATGGCGCGCGTGCCGTTGATGCCTACCAGCCAGTCGGCTTCAGCGCGCGAGCGGGCGGCCGCTTCCAGCGGCTTGAGCTGCACGTCGTCGCGCAGGTTGGCAAAGGCTTCGCGGATGGCGGCCTGCGTCATCGATTGCAGCCAGAGGCGCTGAATCGGCTTTTTCACGCCCGCATACTGAATGATGTAGCGGAAGATCAGTTCGCCCTCGCGTCCCGCGTCACAGGCGTTGATGATCGAATCCACGTCCTTGCGCTTGGCCAGGCGAACCAGCAGCTTCAGGCGCTCCGCCGACTTCTTGTCGGTGGGGCCCAGTTCGAATTCCGGCGGAATCACGGGCAGGTGCGCGAAGCTCCACTTTCCCTTGACCGGATCATTGGGCGCGACCAAGCTCAGCAAATGGCCGATGCTGGACGCGAGTACGTAACGTTCGCTTTCAAAATAGTCGCCCTCGCGCGCAAAGCCTCCCAAGGCGCGTGATATATCAAGGGCCACCGAGGGCTTCTCGGCAATAATCAGCGTTTTATTCATGTGTATCCAGTGGCGGTAGTCCCGCCTTAGTAGCGCGGATAATAAGATCGGAGATTCGCCAGATGCAAGTCGGCACTGAAAGGCAAGCGGGATCCGAACTGCACGCTTGGCGTCAATTCTTGGCGCGAAGCACCTTGTGGCTAGGCGTTTTGCTGCTGGGCAGCGCTGCGATTTGCTGGCTTGCCGCCAACTGGCAAGACATGACAAAAGTGCAACGCTTTGCCGGCACGCAGGGTTTGCTGGCGATCTCGGCATTGGCTGCGGCCTGGGCCGGTTTGCGCCTGCGGGCCTCGCCTGGCGTGCGGCGCAGCATCCCCGGCGCGCTTCTGGCATTGGCCGGCATTTTGCTGGGCGCCTTGCTCGCGTTATTGGGTCAAACTTACCAGACTGGCGCCGATACCTGGGAATTGTTCGCCTGGTGGGCGGTTCTGCTGCTGCCCTGGGCGCTGGCCTCGGCCAGCCAGGCGGTGTGGCTGTTGTGGGCGCTGGTGCTGAATGTGGCGGCCGCATTGTGGTTGGGCGAACGCGTCTTCACCTGGTATGCCATCTATGACGGCTCGGGCCTGCCCAACCTCATCATGGCGGCGCTGAACCTGACGCTGCTGTTGGGCTGGGAACTGGCGGCGCGACGCTGGCGGGCCAGCACGCTGATCGGGCCGCGCGTCCTGGCCGCCATCGCCATCAGCGCCCTGGTGCTGTCCTTGATGTTCGGGGACTTCATCCTGCGCGGCGTCGGATCCCTTAACGGCGTTGCCTGGTTGGCCGCGACGTTGGGGCTGGGCCTTTACTATCAGCGCGGTCGGCGCGACCTGGTCATTCTGGCGATGCTGGCGGCGGGCGTCATCTGCGTGTCGCTGCGTGTAGTGGGCGAATGGTTGCTGCGCCTGGAGCCCGGCGTGTGGGCCGCGCTGCCCCTGGCCGCCCTGCTCATGGCCGAGGCCGTGCTGGCCGCGCGCTGGCTGCGCAAGCTGGCGGCCGAACCCGGGGCCGCCGTGGTGGCCGCCGATGCCGAACCGGCCGCCGCATCGGCCGGCAACGCGGTCGAATCCGGCGATGCCGGCACCCCTGTCGTGCAGCTGGCCCCTGCCGCCAAGCCGCATGCCGAACCGCCCTGGTACGTGCAATGCCTGCTGGGCCTGAGCGCCTGGCTGGCTACCCTGCTGCTGCTGGTGTTCGTGGCGTTCTCGGGCATCGTGACGTCGGAAGAAGGCGCGCTGGTGGCCGGGCTGGTGCTGTGCGGCGCTGGCGTGGCGGTGCTGCGCAGCGACGCCGGACCGTTCTGGCGCCAATGCGGCACCGCGATGGCCTTCACGGGCCAGATCCTCATCATCTACGGGCTCTCCAGTTCCACGTCGTTCACCAGCGCCTGCTTCTTTGTATTGCTGCTGGCGGCGGTGGTCTACGCGCTGGGCCCGGATGTGATCCTGCGCTTTTTGTCGGGCCTGTTGATCGCGGCGGCGGGCGCTGCCCTGATCTGGCGCGGGGGGTCGCCCGAGTTGATGCGCGACGACCTGCTGGACGCCTGGCTGTACTTCGACGCGGGCCGCGCCGGCTTCGTCTGGCTGCCGATTGCCGTGATCGGCGCCTGGGCCACGGCCGTCATCCTGACCTGGAGCCATCGC